>CAZDBC010000253.1:0-1971 GCA_964503295.1 uncultured Kiloniellaceae bacterium
CGCACCACCGACCTGCCGCTGCCCGCGCGCGCCGACACGGCCGACGAGCTGGCAGCCATCTGCCTGGCCCACTGGAACCTGGGCGGCGCCGGGCTGGTGATCTGCAATCCGATTCCCGACGAGGCGGCCATCGACCCCGCGACGCTGTCGCACTGGCACAGCCAGGCCGCGCTCGACGCCGCTGCGGGCGGCGTCGCCGGCCCGGCCCTGACCCCCTTCCTGCTCCGCCGCCTCAACGAGTTGAGCGATGGCCGGACGCTGGCCGCCAACCGCGCTCTGCTCGAGGGCAACGCGCGCCTTGCCGCGAGGCTTGCGCTCGCCCTTGCGCAACGCTACCCGAAGTCCCGACAGTGATGGCGCCGCGGGAACCAATCCCTTAGGGTGAGGTCTGTGGCGTGCGTTTGCGCACAGCCCGCGACGCCCAGGCGGAGGAGCATCGGGGGTCCTGCCGCGTCCGCAACCCGACCCAGAACGGAGGGGCGCGATGAAGTGGACCATCGAGCTGGCCATCGCGGTCGCGGTGACCGCAGCCGTCTGGGCGCTGTTCCATGCGCTCTTTCCCGGCGCCCCGCTGGACCTGCCCGAGACGGTTCTTGTCCTCGCCGTCGTCTATGCGCTGGTCAAAGGGGCCCGATACCTCATCACGCGTCGGCGCGCGGACGACGCCGAGCCGGACAGCGGAGCCGACTCGTGACCCGCCTCGCTGCTCTGCTCCTAACTCTCATTCTGGCCGCGGCTGCCCCTTTGCATGCCGCGCAGGATCCGGACGACACGCGCGACTGGATCTCCCTTGGCAAGCCGCCGCCCGGCCAGACCGTGGGCGTCGAGATGCGCCCCAACCTCGGGCTGCGTCTCGAATTCGACACCACGCAGATCTACACGGAGCTGCTCGACAACCACCTCGTTCTCTACTTTCTGGAAGACGATGCGCGCATCGTCCTCCTGGAGCTGCTCGAACAGCCGCTCGAAACCATCGTCTATTCGGTCGACGGTCATATCTATCCGATCGCGCCGGTGGTGACGCAGTTGCTCGAAGAGGACCGGGTGATCACGGGCCGTCCTTACGGACATACCGACGACAGCTACACCTATCACGAGGACAACGGCGCCGTCGCCACGCCGGAGCGCAGCGAGGCACCGGCCTCCCCGCAGGAGCAGGCGGCAGCGCCCGCGCAGCCGTCCCGCAACGGCGGCAATCGGGGCGCGTCGGTACGGCCCACCCCCGCACCGGCACAGCCTGCCTCGCGCGAACCGGCCGCCCGGCCGGAGCCGGAGCCTGAACCGGAGCCTGAACTGGAGATCGTCCCGGGTGATCTCGCTCCGGCCGCCGGCGGACCGTCTTCCGGCGCCGACGATGCATCGGAGCCTGACCTCGCGGCCCTGCGTCACACCGGGCGCGACCTTCTGTTCTCCGACGAACGCGAAGCCGGCGGCTACCCGCTGTACAGCTATCTGCTGGTGCGCGGCGGCGCAGCCGGAGAGCAACGTCAGCGGTTCGAGCAGGCCATTTCCGCGTTCGTCGGACAGGTGCGCGAGGCCGCCGCAATGGAAGCGGCCGGGGCCCGGCGGGAAACCATCAACATCTTCTACGCGCCGACCAGGCGCTTCTTTGAAGACACTTCCGCGGAATCGATGCGGGTTCATTTCTCGGCACAGGATCCGGCGCGCCAGAGGGAGATGCTGCTGGCGCACTACGATTCCGTGCGCGCCGAACTCTTCCTCGACAGGCTCGGCCTGCGCGACTCCGGTCCCTACATCGTCACCCTCCTCGAACCGCTGACCGGTCTCGGACAGGCGCAAGGCGCGCCGTGGCTGGTGCAGAATCTCTCGCGCGTGCCGCCCGACCTCGTCGCGCTCTGGGTCGACGAATTCAAGCGCCAGGTGCTGCAGGAGGCCCAGGGCTCGCCCGAAGGGCTGCGCCGCTTCGCGCTGCACCTTCGCACGGAGATCTCGGTGCTCGCCGAAGCCTTC
>CAZDBC010000253.1:1981-5525 GCA_964503295.1 uncultured Kiloniellaceae bacterium
GCGGCCGTCGCCGAGATGTTCGCCGCCCCCGGCGAGGCCGCGCCGTGAGCGAGGCGTCACGAGGGCATGTCCGATGTGCCCTCTGCCTGCTTTCACTTCTGTACGCCGTTTTCCCGGGCCGGTCGGCCGCGGCAACAGATCTGACCGAGGCGCTGGCGACTCTCGAAGCACGAGCGCCCGAACAGACGCTCTGCGCCGCCGTTTTGGCCGACTCGCCGGACGACGGCGAGGCGGGCAACCGCATGTGCCGGCGCGCCGGCGTCACCGCGTACCTCTCGACATTGCGCGCGAGAATGCAGGCCGACCTGGCCGAACGGCTGGTCGCCGCGAGACGCGATCTCTTGGACCTTGTACGTCAGGCAGTGAATGCGGGAGCCCTGTCGCATGGCGACCTCCTCCTCGCCGAAGTCGCCCTCAAGTCGGCGCAGCGGCGGCAGGCCGCGGCCGACAGTGCATTTGCGCTTGCGGCACTCGACTATCGTCTGCTGTTCGGCGCCGTGCCCAAACAGCAGGTCCTGCCCGGGCACTTGGCCGAGTCCCTGCCCGGCGAGGAGGCTGCCGCCCTCGCCCGTCTGCCGGTCGAAGCAAGTCCCGCGCTGCGCCGCACGGTGCGGCGCGCCTGGATCACCTTGGAAGCGGGTCGGCGCGAGCAGGAGCTGCTCGAGCCGGCGGCCGCCTTCGCCGAGGATCTCGCGCGCGCCTATCGCCAGCGCTTCGAGATCGGCCAGATCGGCCTGCGCAGCCTGATCGCCGCCTTCGACCAGCGCGACCGATTGGCCATGGAGCTGATTGCCGCGCGGCACGCGAGGGTAGCGGGGGAGATCGAGTTGCTGCGTCTGCTCGAATCGGCAGAACGGTTCTCGGGGCCTCCGGCTCAGTAGGCTCTGGTCGCGCCTTCGCGGAAGACCGGTCGCAGTTCCTCGGGCAGACCCCAGGAATAGCGGGTCATGATTGCGCGGTAGAGCTGCGGCCAGGCCGCACTGTCGGGATCAGCAAGCTCGTCGCGCCGCTGGTTCAGAAGACGCCGGATCTCGTCCACGTTGTGATATTCGGGCCAGATTTCGTAGGCGCGGTCGAAGGCCTCGCGTGCCGCAGCCAGATTGCGCTCGGCCAGGGCCTGGAAGCCGCGCAGCTCCGCCGCCGCCGCACGCTCCGCGCGACTGGACTCCGTCGGGGCCCGGGTCTGCGGCGCCGGCAAGCTGCGCTGCGCCCGTTGCTCCACGTCCCGCGCCTGCTGCACCTCGGCGATCTCGCGGCTGAGATTGCGTTCCAGGCTGGCCAGCTTGGCCTCGATGTCCTCGGTGATCTCCGGGCTTGCCGCGCCCGCCCCACGCGCCTGCTGCGCCTCGAGCAGCGCACGGACGTCGGCGATCTCCGCCAGCGCCTGCGATTCGATCTGCTCCACCTTCTCGCCGATGCGCAGGCCGAAGATGTCGACCTGACGCTCCGACAGGATGGTGCGTACGTCATCCTGGTAGATGACGACCACGATCAGGGCCACCGCCGGCCACATGAAGGTGCGGATGTAATCCAGAACCAGCCGGCCCAGTGCGTAGCGGTCGGCCTGTTCAGCCATCGCGAAAGCTCCCGACCCGCTGGGTCAGCCGACCTCGTCGCTGACCAGGCGGTCGGGGCCGGCGACGTCGTCATCGCTGCCGTCCACCGTCGGGGTCAGGTAACGGGCGTGGAAGTAGTCGGAATAGCGCGCCGGTTCGGCCTGCGCCATGCCGAGGAAGAAGCGCACATCCTGCGCGACCTTGCGGCCGGTGATATAGGCGCCGTGCACCGAGAGCGGCTGGTAGAGCCGGTTATAGGCGGGCGCGGTCGCCTCGCCGGCCCAGAACACCGGCAGGCTGTCGCGCGGGTCCATCAGGGCAAGACGGGCTTCGGTTGCCGCCAGACGGCCCGGCTGCGCCGGCCGGTACATGAGGTAGGAGTTGCCGCCGCGGGCGAAGGGATCGCGGCCCCAATCCCGCCGCAGCATCTTGGGCCTGAACTCGCCATTCACCTGGCGGCCGACAAGCAGGTCCTGCATCTTCCAGGTGCGGCTGCGGCCATAGATCTTGCCGAGCTCGTCGAACATGTGCTTCGCGGCCCGCTGGTCGTCCATGCGCGAGATGGTCAGGTGATCCTGGTTCATCAGCAGGCCGGTCAGAACGTGCGGCCCGTGATGCTCCTTCGGGAAGGAAGAGAAAAAGGTTCGCGCGCGGCCTTTGGGATTGCTGAGCACGGTCATGTGGCCGGACGACTGGCCGCCGTCATCGACCCAGACCCGCTCCTTGAACTCCAGGCTGAACTTCGTGATCGGGCCCATGCGCACGAGCTCGAGTGCCTCGCGCTTGCGATCGGTCAGCAGCGGTCCGAATATCGCGTCGCCCTCGCCCGAGACCGGGTTCAGCATGCCGGCCGAGAAGGTGCAGATCGCGCTCGCGCCGTTAAAGCGTGTCCCGTCCTCGATCTCCACGGTGACGCTGCCGTTGGCCTCGCGCGTCAGAGCGACGACCTTGCGGTTCGTCTGCCCGGGATCGCTGGTGAGCAGGGTGCCGCCAGCGGCCGTGAAGTTCTGGGCGATCATGGTCGGCAGGGTGTCGTAGCCGCACAGGCCGAAGGGCTGGGCCGCCGCGTGTTCCAGGCGGATCTCCTTGCGTTCCATCAACTGGTCGACGATGCGGTCGCTGCGCAACCCGGCGATCGAGATGTCGTCCAAACCGCCCGGCGTGTGCGCGGAGAGCGTGTACTCCAGAAGCGCAACGCCGCGGCCCTGGAGTCCGTTATTGGCGGCGTACTGGCGCACGAATTCGCGCGCCGAGAGGTCCGGGCTCTGGTCCAGCTCGAACGCCTGGATCGTCTCGAGGGCATCGGGCAGATCCCAGAACTCGTCCATGACGATCACTTCGGCCAACATGCGGGTGCGCACCCAGGGCCGGAAGTACATGCGGTTGCGCGGGATTCTGAGCAGGCCCATGCCGCATTTGTGGAGCGGAGAGCTGGTGAAGCCGTGCCGGCGGAGCTCGCGCCAGAAGTCGATGTAGCGCGCCTGCTCGGCAACGTGGACATACTCCGCCCCGGCCTCGACCGGCACTGGATGGCCGTCCTTGGCGACGAAGTCGCGGATCGAATGCATACGCCCGCCGATCCGGTCGGCCCCTTCGAGCAGCAGAACCTTGAGGCCGGAGGCCTGCAGATCGCGCGCGGCGGTGACGCCAGCGATCCCGGCACCCAGAACGATGCAGTCGTAGCCACTTTGCGGGCTCGCGGGGGTCGGCATGGCCTGTTTTCTCCCGTCCTGTGCGCAAGATCCTGGCACAGTCTGAACGGAAGATCAGGGTTGCGTCTGTGATCAAGCGCACAGCGGGAGGAGCGAGCCTGCGCGTGGCCGCCGATGGCGATAAGTCAGGCCCGGTTTTCATCCCAACGACGATACAACTTTGTCACAAATTGTTAGTGATCATGAACAGGTCGTTAAGCGCCGTCCGCTATCATCGACAGACCTACAGTCCTGCGGTCTCGGCGCGGCCGGACCGCGCGGTCGGCGCGTCGCGCG
>CAZDBC010000254.1:0-1913 GCA_964503295.1 uncultured Kiloniellaceae bacterium
GGCGATGGCGACGACACCGGTGCGGCTGACATCAACCAGCCCGAGCGGCTGCATCAGATTGATGAAGACGTCGAGCTTCTCGCTCTTGCCCGTCATCTCGAATACGAAGTGGTCGTGGCTGGAATCAACCACGTTTGCCCGGAAGATATCCGCGATGCGCAGCGCCTCGACCCGCTTTTCGCCGGTTCCCGCCACCTTGACCAGGGCGAGCTCCCGCTCGACGCTTGGGCCTTCGTAGGTCAGATCGCTGACCCGGTGGACCGGCACCAGCCGATCGAGTTGCGCCTTGATCTGCTCCAGCACCTGCGGTGTCCCCGAGGTCACGATCGTGATCCGCGAATAGTTGCGGCGCGGATCGACCTCGGAGACGGTCAGGCTTTCGATGTTGTAGCCGCGTCCGGAAAAAAGGCCGATGACTCGCGCCAGCACGCCGGGCTCGTTGTCGACCAGGACGGCGATGGTCCGGTTCTCTATCTTCTGTTCTTTCGGCGACATGCTGTCGGCTCGACTGCTTTTTGCCCGGACGCGGGCAAGGTGAGATCGGGAACGGCGCGGCGGGGTGCCGGTCGCCGGAACGGCAGTGGAGGAAGCGAGCAGCATCGGGAAAAGCGCCGGTCTGGCGGATGCTCCTGTCGCGCACGCCCGTGCCGGCCTTATTGCGGCCGGCGTTTCCCCCGCCCTGCCATGGTTGTCAGGTCTTTGCTATACCCCCGCTGCCGGTCACACCAGCACCATGCCTTCCTCGGAAACCGGTCGATCCGCCCTGTCCTCGGGACCGAGCAGCATTTCGTAGTGGGCGGCGCCCGAGGGAATCATCGGGAAGCAGTTCTCCTCCTGGGCGACCTGGCAGTCCAGGATCACCGGCTGAGGCGTATCGATCATCTCCATGATCCGCTCGTCGAGCTCGTCGGCCCGCGTGGCACGCAGACCGACCGCGCCGAAGGCCTCGGCCAGCTTGACGAAGTCAGGCAGAGAGGCCGTGTAGCTCTCCGAATAGCGTCCCCCGTGCAGCAGTTCCTGCCACTGCCGAACCATGCCCATCCACTGATTGTTGACGATGAACACCTTTACCGGGAGCCGGTACTGGGCCAGGGTCGACATCTCCTGAATGTTCATCAGAATCGAGGCCTCTCCGGCCACGTCGATGACCAGCGAGTCCGGATGCGCCCGCTGCACGCCGAGCGCCGCCGGCAGGCCGTACCCCATGGTCCCGAGGCCGCCTGAGGTCATCCAACGGTTCGGCTCCTCGAACTTGAAGTACTGGGCAGCCCACATCTGATGCTGACCGACCTCGGTGGTGATGTAGGTGTCGCGGTCGCGCGTCAGCTCGTAGAGCCGCTTGATGGCGTGCTGCGGCTTGATGATGGGGCCTTCCTGCTTGAAGGCCAGGCAGTCGCGGGCGCGCCACTCCTCGATCTGCTGCCACCAGGCCTTGAGCGCCTTCTGGTCAAGGGCGAGATCGCGCGCCTCCCAGGCATCGAGCAGGTCTTCCAGGACCAGTCCAGCGTCACCGACCACCGGCAGATCCACCATGACGTTCTTGTTGATCGAGCTGGCGTCGATATCGATGTGGATCTTCTTGGAATTGGGTGAGAACTCGTCCAGTCGCCCGGTCACGCGGTCGTCGAAACGGGCGCCGACGTTGATCATGACATCGCACTGATGCATCGCCAGGTTCGCCTCGTAGGTGCCGTGCATCCCGAGCATGCCGAGAAACTGCGGATCGCTGGCCGGGTAGCAGCCGAGTCCCATCAGGGTATTGGTGCAGGGAACGCCCAGCTTGCGCACGAAGCGGGTCAAGAGTTGCGAGGCGCGCGGCCCGGAGTTGATCACTCCGCCTCCGGCGTAGACGATGGGGCGCTTGGCCGCCGCGATAAGCTCGACCGCCTGCTCGATGCGCGCCGGCTCGGCGC
>CAZDBC010000254.1:1923-5517 GCA_964503295.1 uncultured Kiloniellaceae bacterium
ACCTGCGGTTTGTAACTGCGATGCACGACCTGGTCGGGGCCCACGTAGCAGTCGCTGCGCGCCTGTACGATGTCCTTTGGCAGGTCGACCACGACCGGGCCGGGCCGGCCGCTCTTGGCGACGTAGAAGGCTTCGTGAAGGATCCGGGGAAGGTCTTCGATCGACTTGACCAGATAGTTGTGCTTCGTGCACGGACGGGTAATGCCGGTCGTGTCCGCTTCCTGAAAGGCGTCGTTGCCGATCAAATGGGTCGGCACCTGTCCGGTCAGACACACCAGGGGTATCGAGTCCATCAGCGCGTCCGTCAGCCCCGTTACGGCGTTGGTCGCCCCCGGCCCGGAGGTCACCAGCACCACCCCGACCCGTCCGGTCGAACGGGCGTAACCCTCCGCGGCGTGGACCGCACCGCCTTCCTGCCGGACCAGAACATGCTGCAGCGCATTCTGCTGGAACATGGCATCGTAGATCGGCAGGACCGCGCCGCCCGGATACCCGAATACGGTGTCGACACCCTGATCCCGCAAGGCCCTGATCACCATCTCCGATCCACTCATCGGCTCGCCAGCCATCTCCACGATCCTTCCTTCACACTCGACATCCGCAGTGCCTTGCGCGCCCCGCGTCTCCGGACCCGCCGGCGCTGCGGTCCCCTCACCACGCCAATCGGCATAAATATGGCGGATTTGCGCGCTTTGCCGGACAAAGCGGGCGGCACCGTAGCCGGTCAGGCAGACGGGGTCAACAGAAACTCGCGAATATTATTAGATATGGAAGGCAGCAAACTTTCTGAATATTGCTCTGGAAAGACGCTGGCGCACGGATCGTTGCCCAGAAGCTGGCCCCTCAACCAGGTCACCTGGCGTTTGGCATATCGTCGGGTCGCCTGCTGGCCGGCGGCGACCGCCTGTTCCAGGGTCAGCTCGCCGGCCAGGTGGCGGCGTAGCTCCGGCACGCCCAGCGATTTCATGACCGGAAGCTCCGGGTCGAGATCGAGCGCCAGCAGCCGGCGAACCTCGTCCAGGCCCCCCTCCCGGATCATGGCCGCGAAGCGGGCGTCGCAGGCGCGGTAGAGCGCGTCCCTCGGGGGCATCAGAACCAGGGTCAGGCTCGGTCCGATTTCCGCCGTCCCCGACGCCCCCGACCTGCGCGCGGCAGGTTCATCCCCTCGCTGCCAGAAGCTGAGCGAGCGCCCCGTCGCCTCCAACACCTCCCAGGCGCGCAACAGCCGCTGGCGATCGTTGGGATGCAGCCGGGCCGCCATGACCGGATCGCGTGCGGCGAGTGCCGCGTGGAAGGCCGGGGCGCCCAACTCATCGAAGCGCCGCCGTGCCGCCGCCCGCACCGCCGCAGGTATGGGCGGTACCGGCGCCAAGCCGCGCATCAGGGCGCGCAGATAAAGACCGGTGCCGCCGACGACGATCGGCAGCCGACCGCTCTGGCGCGCGGCGGCGATTTCGGCCAGGGCAAGCGCCCGCCAGCGCCCGGCCGAACAGGGCGGATTGCCGGGCAGGCAGCCGTAAAGGCGATGCGGCACCGCCGCCAGTTCATCCGGACCGGGCCGGGCGGTCAGAATGCGCAGTTCGCGGTAGACCTGCATCGAGTCGGCATTGATGACCACGCCGTCGAAGGCCCGGGCCACGGCCAGGGCGAGGGCCGACTTCCCGCTTGCCGTCGGCCCCGCGATCACGAGGAGAGGCGCCCGACGGCCTTCGCCGCCCGGCTCGCACGCGCCGTTGCCCGGACTGCAAGACGACGATCCGGATTGCAAGGCCGACCCTGCCACCGCTTGTCCCGTCATTCTGCGGCCTCTATGAAGCGGCCATGTCTTTCGTGCTTACCCTGATCGGCGATCCGGCGACAAGCCGGCTCGACAACGATGCCGCCGCCGCCGCAAGCGCGGCACTGCGTGCAATGGGCGCCGAGGTGGAGCGCCCGGACTGGCTCAATCCGCGCATCGCCGTCGACATACCCTTCGCATTGGCGACGGAGGGGTTGGAGCTCAGGCAGCTCCGCCGGGCCGTCGGCGCGCACTTGGCCTCGATGCCGTACGACCTCGCCGTCCAGCGCCGCGCCGGCCGGCGCAAAGCACTGCTCCTGGCCGACATGGAGTCGACCATCATTGGGCAGGAGATGCTCGACGAACTGGCCGCCATGCTCGATCTCGGCCCGGAAATTGCCGAGATCACGGCGCGCGCCATGCGCGGCGAGCTCGACTTCGGCGCTGCTCTGCGGGCCCGTGTCGCACTCCTGCGGGGCGTCAGGGCCGAGGTCCTGCGCGATGCGAGCGCACGCATGACGCTCAACCCCGGGGCGCGGACGCTCGTTGCGACCATGCGCTCGCACGGCGCGCGGACCATCCTGGTCTCGGGCGGTTTCTCGATCTTCACCAGCCAGATTCGAGAGCTTTGCGGCTTCGACGAGGAGCGGGCCAACCGGCTGCTTTTCGATGGCGACAAGCTGACCGGCGAGGTCGCCGAACCGATCCTGGACCGGCACGGCAAGGTCGCCGCCCTGCGCGAAGCGGCAGAGGGCCGAGGCCTTGCGCCCGCGGACGCCGTAGCGGTCGGGGACGGCGCCAACGACCTGGAGATGGTGCGGGCGGCGGGCCTCGGGGTCGCCTACCGAGCCAAGGCGATCCTGCGCGACGCTGCGGCCGCGTCGGTCGACCACGGCGACCTCACAGCCCTGCTCTATCTGCAGGGCTACCGCAGGCAGGAGCTCACGACCGCCTGATTTGCCAGCCGCGACCGGGCCGCAGCCGCTCCCTCAGCCCTGGTCGATCCGCACGGCCACCCACTGGAACTCGCCGCCTCGATAGATCAGCAGAGTGACCACGCGATAGCCTTCGGCCTTGGCCTCGGCGACTTTGCTGGCCACCTCTTCGGGGCTCGTGACCTTTTCCTGGTCGACTTCCACGATGACGTCGCCCGGCTGCAGATCCTTTTCAGCAGCGGGACTGCCGGGCTCGATATCCGTGATCACGACCCCATTCGCCGCATCGTCGAGCTCGAAGCGCTCGCGCGCCTCGGGGGTGATGGCACCCAGTTCGAGCCCGAGCGCGGTCAGATCCTCGCTCGCCCCCGGGGCGGGCTCGCCGGTCGAGGGGGTCGCCGCCGCCAGCTGCTCGTCGTCGAGCTCGCCGAGGACCACCTCGAAGGACTTGCGCTGCCCCTTGCGCCAAACGACCACCTCGACCTCTTCGCCGATGGGAGTCTCGGCCACCATGCGCGGCAGCTTACGCATCTCCTCGACCGGCTTGCCGTTGAACTCGAGAATGACGTCGCCCTGCTCGATGCCGGCCGCCGCGGCCGGGCCACCGTCGGTAACGGCCGCCACAAGCGCGCCTGATGCCTTGTCGAGCCGCAGCCCTTCGGCCAGCTCTTCGGTCACCGTCTGGATGCGCACGCCGAGCCAGCCGCGCCGAACCTCGCCGTACTGGCGCAAGCTGCCGATGACGTTCTTGGCGAGCGAGGCCGGAATCGCGAAACCGATCCCGACCGAGCCGCCGGAGGGAGAGAAGATCGCGGTGTTGACCCCGATCACCTCGCCATCGGCGTTGAACATCGGCCCGCCCGAGTTGCCCCGGTTGATCGC
>CAZDBC010000255.1:0-5506 GCA_964503295.1 uncultured Kiloniellaceae bacterium
GTCCGGGTCTACGAGGTCTTCGTCGAGGGCGCCAAGGACGGCTTTCAGGTCGCCCTGCGGATCATTCCCTACCTGGTCGCGATCCTGGTGGCGGTCGGCATGTTCCGCGCGAGCGGCGCGCTCGATCTGCTGATCCGTCCGCTGGGCGCGCTCACCGGCCCTCTCGGCCTGCCGCCGGAGGCGCTGCCGATGGCCCTGCTGCGCCCGCTGTCCGGCTCCGGCGCCTACGGGGTATTGGCCTCGATCATCCAGGACCCAGCGATCGGACCGGACAGCTATACCGGCTATCTGGTCAGCACCTTCCAGGGATCGACGGAAACCACCTTCTACGTGCTCGCGGTCTACTTCGGGGCGGTCCAGATCCGCCGCATCCGCCATGCCCTGGCGGCGGCGCTGACCGCGGACTTGACCGGCGTCGTGGCAGCGGTCGCTATCTGTACGCTTCTCTTCGCCTGAACGCGCCCTGCAGGTCCGGCAGGGTGGCGGGACTCGGGGCCCTGGTTCGCACCGGACCGAGGCCGGCGCCACCGGATCCCCGCGAAGCCCGGCTGGCGCCCCCGCCCAATTTTTTATGTCTTTTTTGGGTTTGTCCCATTCGGATTTTTTCGTCAAATTCGAGATAAAATGTTCGAAGCGGCGCGGCGCCCCAGGTTAAGCATGTTCGTTCATAATTATTATAGCCGCCTGAGCAAGGAGATAGGCTTTTATTTAAAATTCTAATTATATTTCGCTTAAGTTCATTCTTGATTTGCGAAGATATCGCCTAAAATTTTATACAAATTTACACAAAATCCCGTTCGGATTTCTGTTGCTTTCCCAGGTTAAGGTTCTGTAAAGACTCTGCTCCGCGATCGGTCTTGGGCCGCTCAGGGAACCGCCGGACGGGCTCGGTCCGTCAGCCAGGAAGGAAACAGTCCGCGCCGGCGACAGCGCAGCCACTTGGAGCAGCAGAGGTCATGACGGCCCGTAGCAAACAACGACGCCGCCGCAGCCGAAGCGATCGGAAGATCCTCGCCGGCCTGTTCGGCGGCGCGGACGTGCAAATCGCGCTGTCCATCGATCATCCCCTGCCCCGGCGCTGGCTGCACTTTTCGGGCGGTTTGAGCGCGGCCTGCCTGTTGCTCGCGCTTGCCGTCAACAGCCCGGGCAAGGTCGATGCTCGCCTGACGGACGATACGGGGCCGGGCGCCACCTTCCTCAATCCTGCCTCGGAGAGCTCCATCGAGGTCAGCCGGACGATTCGCTCGCGCCTCGATGCGACGGTCAGTATCGAGAAGCTCACCAGTGCCAGCAGACTCGGCGAGGAGATGACCCGCGAGCTCGAATGCCTGGCCCTCAACATCTATCACGAAGCGCGCGGCGAGGATCTAAGGGGCAAGCTCGCCGTGGGTCACGTGACCATCAATCGCATGGCCTCGGGAATGTTTCCCGGCTCGATCTGCGAGGTGGTCAAGCAGGGCGTGCCGGAAGAGCGGCACAGGTGCCAGTTCTCCTGGTGGTGCGACGGCGAAAGCGACGAGCCGACAGACGCCCGGGCCTGGGCCGACAGCATCAAGATGGCACGCGACGTCTTCTGGGGTCGCAGCGACGATCCGACCAGCGGCGCGCTCTGGTATCATGCCGACTACGTCAAGCCGGACTGGCGCACGGCCTTCGAGCGCGGTCCCAAGATCGGGCGGCACATCTTCTACCGTCTGCCCCCACCGACCCGACAGCAGCTGGCCGGCGACGCCGACAACATCATGTAGCGCAGCGACCGGGGGCACGACCGCCTTCCCCGATCCCTGAACCGGGGCTTGCACGGTCAGCGCGGCGCCGATCTCGGAACCCCGCGACGTCGGTCGCGTTCGTGACGCCGCCCGGTTACGTAGCTCTCGATCAAGCGGAATTGAGCATCGGTCACGCCCTCGAAGCGGGCACCGAAGCTCAGATCCACGCCCAGCCCCCGGGTTATGACCAGCGTGAACGCGAGGCTTTCAAGATCGTCAAGCGGCAATATCGCCTCGACACGCTGTCCCGGCCGCAGCCTGGCGTCTTCCGAGCCCATGATGTCGAGCAGGCCGCCGATGCCCCCCGAACTTATGTCCGTTACGACCGCCGTCCAGCTCCCGATCGCGGAACGGATGACGACCGTGCGTCTGCGGTCCCTGCGCCGCTCCTTGCGCTTGACGGCGACCACGCGTGCGATCATCGCGATGCGAACTCCAGAGTTTGGCGGCGCCGCAATCGGGTTGCGACGTGCTCAATGCCAAGGCTAGCCGGCCGGTGGTATAGGAAAGCTTAGCGTCGAACGCAGCGGCGCTGTCGAGATTAACCATCTGACATTCATAAAGCTTTATCGAAAATCCCGGAGACTTTCCGATGCCGCAAAAGACATCGGACTGCTATACTTCGGACGGGTTCATCAGGCGTCGAGAGCGACCGGCAGTGTCAGGAGACGAAGCGGTGCTTGCCTTCTCGGCGAAGATCGTGGTTTAGCTTCGGCGCCAGGAGGGCCGCCAAGGCGGCATTGTCGGGAGCATCCAGTGGCGCCCACCGCGCAGCCGAGCCAGGTTGGAAGAGCGAGGGAAAGACCCATTGCAATGCCTGTGATCCGCGACGAAACCATACACGTGCAGGTGCAGCCGCCCGACGAGCGGACCTTTCTGTTTCCCAACAACCGGGTCGTGACCAGCCTGCTGCTGCAGGCCGACACGAAAGAGGAGACGGTCCTGCTGAGCGCCCTGTTCAAGCGCGAAGGGCAAACGGCGGCGCAGGACCTCTGCAGGATAACCAACGGCCAGACCCAATCGCTGCTGCGCGGCCTTGTCGAAGCCTATTACCAGGGCCGTTCCCAGAACCTTTTCCTGTCCCATGCAGTCAAGGTGAACATCGGCTTTCAGGCCAACGGCTTTCACGTGACACTCGAGGACAATGGCAACAGCAATGATCTCTTCATGAGCCCCACGTCCCTGCTCAAACTGGCTCAGGGACTGGTCGAGGTGCTGGACAGCATCGCCGCCAAGCAACGGGAGAACTGATCGGGCGCCGCGAAGGCTCGGCCTGGGGACCGGAAAAGACTCCCATGAGGCTCGACGTCAGCCAGATACGTCCCGCCGCCGTCGCGGACCGTTTCTATCCCGGCGCCGCCGGCGCACTCGCGCGCATGGTCGACGATCTCCTGGCTGGCGAGGCCGCGTCCCCGAGCGATCCGAAGGCCATCATCTCCCCTCATGCGGGATTTCCCTATTCGGGCGGCGTCGCGGGGTCCGGCTATCGCAGCCTGCGCAGACACCGGCACAGGATCCGTCGGGTCGTTCTGCTCGGCCCGGCCCACCGTGTGCCGCTGCGCGGTTTCGCCCTGCCCGCCAGCCATGCATTCGCAACACCGCTCGGCCTGATCCCGGTCGATGTCGACGCGGCCCGTCAGGCAGCCGCGCTGCCCGGCGGTCAGATCAGCGACGCCGCACACGCCCAAGAGCACAGCCTGGAGACGCAACTGCCTTTTCTGCAAAGGCTGCTTGGCGACTTCACCATCGTTCCCGTCGTCGTCGGCACGGCTCCGTCCAAGCAGATCGACGACCTTATGGCGGTGCTCTGGGGCGGCGAGGAAACCCTGATCGTGGTCTCCTCGGACCTCAGCCATTTTCTCGACTACGACAGTGCCCGCCGCCGAGACCTTGCCGCCTGCCGCACGATCGAAGCGTTGGACCCCTCCGCCCTTGCCGACAATCAGGCCTGTGGCCGCTTCGGGATCAAGGGCCTGCTGCAGCGCGCGCAAGCGCTCGACCTGCGGGCCACGACCCTGGACTACCGCAACTCCGGGGATACGGCCGGCCGAGATCGCCGCGACCGCGTCGTCGGCTACGGATCGCTGGTCTTCGAAGACGCGGCCAGGGCCCGTCTCGGCGACCCGCTGCGACGACAGTTGTTGGAGGCGCTGGCGCGCACGCTGGCCAGCGGTCTGCGACGCGGCCGTCCGCCTGCCGTCGCCGTCGAGAGCTTTCCGCTGACGCTGCAGGCCACCCGGGCGACCTTCGTAACCCTCAAGCTAGGCGGAGCGCTGCGTGGCTGCGTCGGCAGCGTCAAGGCGCATCAACCGCTGATAAGGGACGTGGTCGACAATGCCTTCAAGGCGGCGTTCGGCGACCGGCGCTTCCAGCCGATGCAAGCCGGCGAGCTAGCCGACCCGAACGCCGAATTGGAGGCCTCGATTTCGATCCTGTCCTATCCGCGGCCGTTGCGTTTCGGTTCGGAAGCCGAAGCCGTCGGCCTTCTGCAGCCGGGGGTCGACGGCGTCATTCTGCAGGACCGGGACAAGCGCGGCCTGTTTCTG
Organism: uncultured Kiloniellaceae bacterium; assembly: GCA_964503295.1. GTDB lineage: Bacteria > Pseudomonadota > Alphaproteobacteria > Kiloniellales > Kiloniellaceae > CAZDBC01. The sequence goes on from CAZDBC010000255.1 coordinate 4,316, forward strand.
CCGCAGGTCTGGGACTCGCTCTCGTCGCCATCGGACTTCCTGCAGGCCCTGAAGCGCAAGGCGGGCCTGCCCGCCGGGCATTGGTCCGACGATCTTGCCCTGTTCCGCTATCGCTGCGAGAGCTTCGGCGCGCGCATCGATCTGAGCGATTCGGCCAACCCGCGCCTTATGGCCTGACGGCCCGGATCAAGGGGACTCAAGGGGCGTTGCGCGGCCATGTCGCCCCGCGCATGCGCTCGGCAAGACGCTGCAGACTGAGCGGCTGCCGGCGCCGGCCCCAGCGGCCCGGCGGACCGTCGAACACCCCCGCACAGACCGTACCGCAGGACCGGCAGCGGCCGTCGTCGGTCAGGTTCCAGGCAGTAATCGCGTGCCAGTCCCGTCCGATGGTCTTGCCGCCGCAGCCGTAACAGTAGGTGCTCTGGGTCGGCTCGTGATGGATGTTGCCCGTGTAGACGTAGCGGAGACCGGCCTCGCGCGCGATGCGCCAGGCGGCCAGAAGGGTCTCGGGCGGCGTATTGGGCTTGTCGCGCATCTTCCAGTCCGGGTGGAAGGCTGAGAAGTGCAGCGGGACATCCGGACCCAGCTCCTCCGCGACCCAGCGCGTCAGCGCCTCCAGCTCGGTCGGCGAGTCGTTCTCGCCAGGAATCAAAAGGGTCGTGATCTCGAACCAGACGTCGGTCTCGTGGCGCAGAAAGCGCAGGGTGTCCAGCACCGGCGCGAGCTCGCCGCCGCAGATCGATTTGTAGAACCGCTCAGTAAAGGCCTTGAGGTCGATGTTGGCGGCGTCCATGTGGCGAAAGAATTCGCGCCGCGGATCCGGCGAGATGTAGCCGGCCGTGACCGCGACCGACGCGATTCCGCGCGCCCTGCAGGCCTCGGCCACGTCGACGGCATACTCGAGGAAGATCACCGGATCGTTGTAGGTGTAGGCGACTGAACGGCAGCCGCTCCGCGCGGCGGCTTCGGCGATCGCCTCGGGCGAGGCCTCGTCGGCAAGGCGATCGAACGCGCGCGCTTTCGAGATGTCATAGTTCTGGCAGAACTTGCAGGTCAGATTGCAGCCCGCGGTGCCGAACGACATCACCGGCGTGCCGGGAAGGAAGTGCGACAGCGGCTTCTTTTCGATCGGGTCCACGCAAAAGCCAGAGGAACGCCCGTAGGTGGTCAGGCGAATCTCGTCCCCGGCCC
>CAZDBC010000256.1:0-5497 GCA_964503295.1 uncultured Kiloniellaceae bacterium
CAAGGCCGTGCCGGTTCGAGTCCGGCCGCCCGCACCATTTCGACTAACCTATTGATATGAGAGTCATGAACGGAAATGAGATAACACTGATCAAGAGCGGATCAAACAAGCCGCTTGGATGATTTGGAAGTATGCAGAAGCTCGCCGTTGAACTTTTCGGTTATGGTCGCGGCCTCATCGGTTTCACCGCCCAGATATAGAAGCTATTGCTATGCCGGATCAGCACCAAAGTCTTGAGCCCTTCGACCCTCTCGCCGTCGAGAATGTCGGCGTCACGTTGGCGGTTGAGCTCCTTGAACAGTCTCTTCATCCAATGCCCCCGATCGAGGGTTTCTTTGGGGCGGGCGTCTATGCACTCTATTATTCGGGTGCCCATTCCGCTTACACGCCATTGGTCGAACTCGACAAAGGTAGATACAAATACCCTTTATACATTGGGAAAGCGGCTGGAGAGAGCGCGAAGCAGGGATTCAATCCGCGGACCAGCGGGAAGCGGAAGCTCTACGATCGAATTCGCCAACACGCAGCATCGATCGACGAAGCAGACAATCTCAAGCTGTCTGACTTCAGATGTCGCTTTCTCGTCCTGAACGACGCATATATCGCATTGGCTGAATCGGTAATGATTAGGGTATTTCGGCCCCCATGGAACGGCATGAGTTTCGGAAGCAAAGTCGTCGGCAAACACAGGATGTCAGGCACGCCTGCGCTATGGGATTCCCTTCATCCGGGGCGCGGTGGGCGGCCGGTTGGTTCGGAGAAGCGCGCCAAGGAAGCTGCTCAACTCATAGCGAAACGGGTATCAGAGCTTCGTGGAGATATCAGCGATCCAAAAGTCCTCCGAATGTACGAGCGCATCATGAGGTTTGTTTGAGGCTCTCGCGCACGCTCTGGGCGACCTTTCGAGCCAACTCGACCGGCACGGCGTTTCCAAGCTGACGCATTGTTTCCGACCAACACCCGTGGAAAATCATGTCGTCGGGAAAGGTTTGGAGACGCGCGGATTCCCGCACAGTGAAATAGCGCACTGATCCATCGGGTCTGCGAAGCATATTCTCGCCACCGGGCACGCCGTGAACACCGGCCTTCAGAGTCTTGGCCGGTTCGTCGAATGGACTTCCGGTATGACCGGGATAGCTTCTGGCTCCGGGCTGGAAACGATGATCGTGGTACTCTTTCGCGATCTCAGCTTCTCGCTCTGGATCGGGCAAATCGGCGATCGCGTCCCTTACTGTCACCCAGGGTTCAGTTAGAGGAGGGCCATCCAGACGAAGGGCCTTTGCCTTGGCTTTCGCGGCGGTCGATCGCTCGCTCCGCGGAACGCGATGGAGATCCCAATACTCGCCGGAGCGCCACTGGCTCCATAGCAGAGCATCTTGGCTATGGGTTTCCGGCGGAAAATGCCAATCGATGTTCGTGTCCGATCGAAATCCGACGATGAAAACTCGCTCTCTCCGCTGCGGAACTCCGTAATTCGCCGCGTTCAGAACCCTCGTAACGACTCGGTACTCAAGGCCCTTGAAGCGTCCATGGGTCTCGTAATCCTCGAGCCGCGCCAGATGCGCCAACCACGCCTCCTCGGGACGTGCCACTATTTCCGGGTGACGCAACTGAAGCCGGATATACTCCAAGTAGTTTGCAAACGTATTGCGGGTCAGCCCCTTGACGTTCTCCAGTATGAATGCGCGCGGCTGAAGTTCGCGGACCGCCCGTATGGCCTGCGGGAACATGTCACGTTCGTCAAGATATGCGCGATGGCGTCCTCCAAGGGAGAACGGCTGACAGGGTGGCCCTCCCGAAACCAAGTCGACCGATTCACGAATCCCCTTGAAATCAAAGGTGCGAATGTCGCATTCGTGGAGGGGCCACCGAGATATTGGTGAGAGTCCTAAGCGTTTATTTTCGCGGATCGTGTCGCAGGCCCAGCGATCCCAATCGATGACCGCAGCCGGATGGAAGCCAGCAGCACTTACTCCCATCCCGAGGCCGCCAGCACCAACGAACAGCTCAACTGATCTCATGATTCGAGGAACCCCCTAATCCGCGAGCGCAAACTTCCAACGTTCTTTATTTGACATTCCCAAATCACCATCACTCGCCAGCCGAGTTGCTCCAGTTTCTCTTGATTCTTCAAATCGCGTTCCCGATTTCGTTCGAGCTTTTGCTTCCAGAAACCGACTCTGGATTTCGGCACATTCCTTGCCAGTGGACAGTCGGGAGCGGGATGGCGATGCCAGAAACACCCGTGGACGAATATCACCTTCCGACGCGAAGGAAAGACGAGGTCGGGAGTGCCTGGCAGATCCCTCCGATGAAGTCGGTAGCGATAGCCCATTCCATGGACCAATCTGCGAACGAGCCATTCGGGCTTGGTATCCGACCCCCGCACGCGACTCATGCGTTCGCTGCGTTCCTTTGGGCTCAGCGGATCGATCATACCAGATGATGTGCCGCTTTGGGACCAAAACACAAGATGATTGCCTGACGGTGTCCATGTCGGAACATTACAGGAACGCTCGATCCGATGCAACTTGTAAATGCGTCAGCGCGCTGTTAGGTTATCTATGGTTGTTGCGAATGCCTGTTGGCCAAGGCTCTATTAGAGGGTAGGCGACCCGGCCGCCCGCACCATCGACGCGCCTCTTGCATTCCCCGCTCCGGCTCGCCATCTGCCCGCGCGGCAGGGAGTAACGCGAGACATCGGAGCACCACAGCCATGTCCGACGCCGTTTACCCTGCCGCCGCGGCCGACCCGGTCGCGGCCCTGCTCGACGACCTCCCCGCCCCCTACCGCCGCGCGACGCCGGACGACGCCGCCGCGCTCGCCGAGCTGATCAACTTCGCCGGCGAGGGCCTGCCGCTCTATCTCTGGGAAAGGATGGCCGAGCCGGGCGAGACGCCCTGGCAGGTCGGCCGGCGCCGGGCCCGGCGCGAGGCGGGCGCCTTTTTTTCTACCGCAACGCCGTGATCGCAGAAGCCGCGGGCCGGCCGGCGGCGAGCCTGATCGGCTACCCTCTACCCGAGACGCCCGAGCCGATCGGCCCGGACATGCCGGCCATGTTCGTGCCCCTGCAGGAGCTGGAGAACCTCGCGCCGGGCACCTGGTACGTCAACGTGCTGGCGGCCTATCCGGAGTTCCGCGGCCGCGGCCTCGGGACCGGCCTGCTGGGCCTCGCCGAGCGCATCGCGCGGGCCGGCGGCCGGCGCGGCCTGGCGATCATCGTGTCCGACGGCAACCCGGGCGCCCGGCGGCTCTACGAGCGCGTCGGCTGCCGCGAGGTGGCGCGGCGGGCGATGGTCAAGGACGACTGGGATAACCCGGGCGAGAACTGGGTGCTGCTGGTAAAGGACTTCGCCTGAAGGCGCGGGGGGGGGCGCCGTTTCCGACGCTTCGCCCCTCACCCTGAGCCCGTCGAAGGGCGAGAGGCGAAGCATGAGGGGTTTTCCTCCGGCCCCAGCCGCTCCAAGGGCCTCACCCTGAGCCAGTCGACGTGCGAGGCCCTTGGCCCCCTCATGCTTCGACGCGCTCAGCATGAGGGAAGCCGTGCAATGGGGCCTCATCCTGAGCCAGTCGAAGGATGAGGCCGGCGAAGGATGAGGCCGGCGAAGGATGAGGCCGGCGAAGGATGAGGCGAAGGCGCGAAGAACCGCACGCGCCGCCGTCGCCGCGCCCCTACTCGTCGACCAGGCCGCCGAGGTAGCGCTGCGCCAGGGCGTCGAGGCCGCGATGCTCGGTCACGAAGTCGAGGATCGATTCGGCGACGAACTCGGGCCGCTCGACGCCCGGCAGGTGCCCCGCCTCCTCGATCAGCTGCACGCGTACGGGTGCGTTGACGATCTCGTTCTTCAGGCGAAAGCGCGCGATGGGGTCGAGGAAGATGTCGCGCGCGCCCCACATGATCATGGTCGGGGCGCTGATGCGCGTGTAGTCGAGGTCGATGGTCCAGCTCGTGTTCATCGAGGCGGCGCGCGCGGCCAGCGCCCGTATGCCGTCGAGCTTCAGGGTCGCGTAGGCGTTGTTGCCGAGGATCTGCGAGCCGCCCCTGGCGTAGTCGACGGTCTGGTAGGGCTCCATGTACTCGCGCTGGTCGAGCGCGGTCAGCTTCCAGGGCTTGTGGATCATGGTGCGCAGGGTCTGCGCCATCTTGGCCGGCAGGTCGCTCATGGCGGCGAGGAATTCCTCGTCGTCCTCGATGAAGTGGGCGCGCCCGACCGCCTCGATCTCGGGCACCGGCCAGATGTCGAGGCAGACCGGGTCCATGGCGATCAGGAGCTCGGTGCGTTCCGGATAGAGCGCGGCGAAGATGAGCGCGATGCCGCCGCCCCAGTCGTCGCCGCAGATGACCATCTTCTCGTAGCCCCAGGAGTCCATCAGCTCGGCCATCATGTGGGCGTCGTTCTCGAAGCTGTAGTCCCAGCCCGAGCGCGGCTTGTCGCTCTTGCCCATGCCGATCAGGTCGTAGGCGTAGGTCCTGAGGTAGGGCGAGATCAGCTGCTGGACCGGGCGCCAGCGGAAGCTGGCCGAGGGCACGCCGTGAACCAGGAAGATCGGCAGGCCGGCCTCGCCCGCCTGCGTCCAGTGCAGCTTGTGGCCCTTGACCTCGGTGAAGTGGCTGTCCATCGGCGGCTCCCCTTCGTTCGCTTGCCATTGCGACCGGCTGCGGGCCGCTTGAGGTCATCTTATGAGCGGGCGCGGCCGAATGAAACCGGTTACATCTTCACGAATCGGCGAGCGGCGAAGCGGATCGGCCGACCGAGGAGCCGGTTCGAAGCGCTCAGTGTCTACCCGTGCGCCCCAAACGCCGCGTGCCGCACAGCACCTGGTCGGGCGCGCCGACCGTGACCGGGTTGGCCAAACGGCAGCCGATAAGGCGCCCGGACTGCGCGTCGTAGAGCCAAAGCCGTCCGCCGGCGATTGCCTGCGGGCCGGCCGCCGTCTCGACCGGCGCCGGCGCCACGACCTCGGGCGTACCGCTGCCGCGCAGCACTGCAACGCCGCGCAGAGTGGGCGCATCGCCCGCCGGGGCGCCGCGCACCACGGCGACGCCGCGCTCGCTGGACTCGGCCGCCGGTGAGGGATCGGCACTCAGCGCAATCGCGGCCAGCAGCGCGAGCGCCGCCGCCGCGGCCAGGCCGCAGCGGCGCGGACGCAGAACCCGTTCAAGCTTCGCCATCGCCCGTTCCCCTGCCTCGTCAAGACCTCGTTAAGACCTCGTTAAGGTTCGAGCCTGACCCGCCGCGCGGCGCGATTCAAGATTAACGGCGCCGGCCGCGGGAAAGAAAAGCCCGTCTACCAGCGGCAGGGGGCAACACCGACCGGCTCGATCTGGCGGAAGGAGAACCAGCGCGCCACCGGGTCGTATTCGGCGAGCGAAGACCGCGCGAGATCGTCGTAGACGACGACGCGGCCCGTCTCCTCCAGCGCCGCCGGCACCGGCCCGACCCCGCGCCGTTTCCAGACCCATGCGGTGAAGGCCAGCTCGTAGCGCGGAATCAG
>CAZDBC010000257.1:0-5493 GCA_964503295.1 uncultured Kiloniellaceae bacterium
CCATCCTGGCCGGCGCCGTGCTTGGCCTCGTCGCCTACGGCACCTACGACATCACGAACCTCGCCACCCTGCGCGACTGGCCGCTCACCATGTCGCTGGTCGACATCGTCTGGGGCACGGCCCTGACCGCCGTCTCGGCGACCGCAGGCTACCTCGTCACCCGCGCGTTCGGCTGAGCCCTCAGTCGCGCCCGATGTCCTCGTTCCACAGCTCGGGCTTCTCGGCGATCAGGCGCTGCATCAGCGCGACGCAGCCGGGGTGGTCGGCGATCACGACCTCGACGCCGCGGGCGCGCAGGAAGTCCTCGTTGCCGCCGAAGTTGCGGTTCTCGCCGATCACCACGCGCGGGATGCCGAACTGCACGATGGTCCCGGCGCACATCATGCAGGGCGAAAGCGTCGTATAGAGCGTGGTGCCGCGATAGCTGCGCCGGCGCCCGGCGTTGCGCAGGCAGTCCATTTCGCCGTGGGCGGTCGGGTCGCCGTCCTGGACCCGGCGGTTATGGCCGCGCCCGACGATGGCGCCGTTCTCGAGCAGCACGGCGCCGATCGGCAGCCCGCCTTCGGCGAAGCTCTTTTCGGCCTGCCGACAGGCCTCCTCGAGAAAGCGCGCATCGTCGCCCGGCACGTCGTCCCGCCCGATCGTTCGCTCCGACAGGGCAGTAGAGCACAGCTCGGCGGGCAGCGGCGAGCCCTCGGCGCCCCGGGGTCAGCCCGCGCGCGCAAGCCGCCGGGGGGCCTCGGCGCAGCCGGCGGCTGTGCGGATGTGAGCGGCGATCAGGCCGGCCACCCCGACCGCATGGGTCAGGGGCCCCATGTGGCCCGCCCCGGCGAGCACCGTCAGACGGGCGTCCGGCAGCGTCTCGGCCAGCCGCTCGGCGATCAGGCGCGTCGGGCGCGGCGCCGCCTCGCCGCGCAGGAGCAGCGCCGGCATGGCAAGCGCCCGATAGGCCGAAAGCGGTCGACGCTCCTCCAGCAGCGCCTGAAAATCGAGCGGGGCCTTGGGGGCCCAGCGGGTCAGGGCGCGCTGCAGGTCGGGCCGCAGCGCGTCGAATGCGCCGGGGCCGTTCCAGTAGTCGACGAAGCGGCGCACGCCGCCGCGCTGGTCGCCGCTCGCCACCGCCTCGGCGCAGCCGCGCGCCAGGGCGGTGATCTCGGCCAGGGCGGCCCCACCCTCGGGGCCGAGCTGGCCGAGCAGATGGAAGGCCGAAGGCTCGTAGAGCGCAACGCTCGCGACCCGTTCCGGCCTGGCGGCGGCCACGCTCAGCGCCAGCCCGCCGCCGTAGGAATGGCCGACCAGGTGGATCGGACTGCCCGCGGCGTCGATCAAGCCGAGCACGGCGGCGGCCTCGTCGGCGAGCGCGAAGCGGTGCTCGCCGGGCCAGGGTCCTGTCGCCGGGGTTCCGTACTGCTCCGGCGTTGCCAGCGCGAAGTCGTCGCCGAGCGCATCGCCCAGGGCCTGCCACTCCTTGCCCGTGGCGCCGGAGCAGTGCAGCGCAATCACCGTCTCGCGCCGCATCTCGGACCGCGGCCGGCCCGTCGCAAAGGGGGCGCGGGTCATGGCCGGCTCCATGTAAACCTGAGCGCGTGAAGCTCGCCGCGGGTCAGGCCGATGTCGTCCAGGGCCCGGTCGGGCAGGTCCCTGAGACGGGCTATGGTCTGTCGCCGGCGATGCCAGCACCCGATGGCCCTGGCGACGTCGAGCAACGCCGCGCCCAGGCGCCGCGCACTGCCGGCCGCAAGGTCGAGGGGCTCCAGAAGCGGTCTGCTGCAGACTGTCTGTCGATGTGTCACGGCAATTTCCTCTCTGTCGGGCGGGCGCAGCCGCTCTCGCGGCTGCTGCGCCCGCCCGGGCCATTAGGCGGCCTGCGAATCCGTCGCGCGCTCGGCCTTGACGTCGAGCGTGACGGGCACGCCGTTGGTCACGATGTCGAACACCGGCGAACGGCCGCGCGCGAACTGCGCGAGCTCCTCCAGAGTCTGGTCGTCGGCGGCACCCTTGACCCGCAGCTCTACCCGGATCGACTGGTAGCCGTTGCGGACCTTGTCGTTGAGGTTGAACAGGCCCTGCACGTCCAGGTCGCCGGCGAAGCGGGTCTCGACTTCGTCGATGCGGATGCCGCGCGCCGCGGCATGCGCGACCAGCGAGGTCGTGATGCAGCCGGCCATGGCATGCAGCACGTATTCGACCGGGTTCGGCGCCCGGTCGCGCCCGAGCAGTTCGGGCGGCTCGTCGTTGACGAGGCGGAAGGGCTCGTTGCGACTGTGTTCCTGGCAGGCGCCGTAATAGTCGCTGATCACGGTCTCGTTCTCGCCGCCGGAGACCCAGCGGTTGCGGGCCCGGAAGGTGAAGACGGCGAGCGATGGGTCGATCTTGATGGCTTCCAGGGTGTCGAACAGCTCGCCGACCGGCAGGCCGTTCAGCATCTTGTTTTCCATGGCATGGCTCCTTTTCTGGGTTGGGGCGGCGGGCGGGAACGGCCCCGGCCCTCCGATGACCGGCAAGCTAGTCGTGCGCCCGCTGTCATGCTTGAATCCGGTCTGGAGATTTCCTGGAGACGGCATGGATTCGCGTGCAGAGGGATCAAACAGGGCCGTCGCCGCGGCGGAGCGGCCCGGCACGGCCTTTGCGATCGGGCCCTACAGGGTCGACCCCTCGACCTATGAGGTCCGCAGGGGCGACGCCGTGGTCCCGGTCGAGCCCCAGGTCTTCGAGCTGATCGTCCTGCTGGCGGAGAATCCCGATCGGGTGGTCACCAGGGACGAGCTGGTCGAGCGCGTCTGGCGGGGGCGCATCGTCTCCGAAGCGACCATCAGCAGCCGCATCAAGGCGGCGCGCCAGGCGCTCGGCGACGACGGCTCTGCCCAGCGCGTGATTCGCACCGTGCACGGACGCGGTTTCCGGCTGGTCGCCCCGGTCGAGGTCGTGCCCGACTGCGGGGAATCAACGACTCTGCCGCCGGGTCTGACGGCGCCGGCCACCGAGGTGGTGCCGCCGCCGGACCGCCCGAGCCTTGCGGTCCTGCCGTTCGACGTCCGGGCACCGGACGGTCCGGCGAAGCTGCTGGCCGAGGGCTTGACCGAAGATGTCACCAGCGGCCTGTCGCGGGTGCGCAGCTTCTTCGTCGTCGCGCGCGGTTCGGCCGAGGCGGTGACTGAGCGCTCGCGCGATGCCCGCGCCGTCGCCAGCGTGCTGGGCGTGCGCTACCTGGTCCAGGGCAGCCTGCGGCTGGCCGGCGCGTCGCTGCGCGTCTCGGTCCAGCTGATCGAGGCGGCCAGCCGGCAGGCAATCTGGGGCGGCAGCTTCGACGGCGAGCTGGCCGAGAGCTTCGAGGTGCAGGACCGGATCACCGAGGCCGTCATCGGCGCCCTGGAGCCCTCGATCCTGGTCGCCGAGGTCGGTCGCATCAGGCGCCAGCGGCCGGAGGACCCGGCGGCCTACGATCTCGTTCTGCGCGCCATGCCCGACTGCTGGGCGCTCGACCGCGTGCGATGCCGGGCGGCCATGACGCTGCTCGAGCAGGCGATCGCCCTCGACCCCGGCTACGGTCTGGCGCAGGCCCTGCTGTCCTGGTGCCACGGCCAGCACTGCGTCTACAACTGGACGCCGGACCCGGCCGAGCACCGCGCGCAGGCCCTGCGACTCGCGCGGCAGGCGGCGGCGCTAACTCCAGACGATCCGCTGGTGCTGATCATGCTCGGCACCGCGGAATGCGTCGCCGCCGACGTCGTGGCCGCGGCCGTGCACGTCGGCAAGGGGCTCGAGCTCGATCCGAACTCCGCCTGGGGCTGGAACCGCAGCGGCTACGTGCAGTGCTATCTCGGCAACCCCGAGGTCGCGGTCGAGCATTTCCGGCGCTCGCTGCGTCTCAGCCCCTTCGATCCCATGCGCCACAACGTCTATGTCGGGCTGGGCCTGGCGTGTTTCGTTGCCGGCAACTACGACGACGCCCTGGCCTGGATCGACCGGGCGCTGCTCGAGGCGCCGGAGATCCTCTGGGTGCATCGCCTGGTCGCCGCCTGCGCGGCCATGGCCGGCGACCTGGAACGCGCGCGCGGCTCGGTCCGCGTGATCGAGGGCTACAGCCCCGGCCTGCGGGTGGACGACATCGTTGCCGCGATCCCGCACCAGAAGGCGGACGTGCGGGAGCGTTACCGCGAGGCGCTGACGCGCGCCGGCTTCAAGATCTGACCGGATACCGCGCGCCGTGACTTTCCGCACGGCAGGAACAGCGCGAGGCGGAATAATGGGGCTGCCGGCCCCGTCCGCCGGTGCCGTGCCTTCGAGGGAGGTTCCGAATGTCCTTCAACGCCTTGCTCGACATCGCGATCGGGCTGATCTTCATGTACCTGCTGCTCAGCCTCGTGTGCACGGCGGTCAACGAGTTCCTCGCCTCGCTGCTCAAGCTGCGCGCGGCCAACCTGCGCCGCGGCATCGATGCGCTGATCGACGATCCGGAGCTGCGCCGCGCCTTCGACCAGGTCCCGCTGCTCAAGACCATGGCCCGGGTCTCGGGCGGGGGCGGCGGATCCTCCTACCTCGCGCCGCGCACCTTTGCTCTGGGCCTGACCGAGGCGATCGGGTCGCAGCGCAAGGTGGCCGATATGGCGTCCGCGCGGGAGCTGGTCGCGGCCATCGAGGGCCTGCCACAATCGGACCTGCGCGACTCCCTGCTTGCGCTCACCCGCGACGCCGCCGACGACCTCGAAGCGCTGCGCCAGCGCATCGCCGGCTGGTTCGACCAGTCGATGGACCGCGCCGCCGGCGTCTACAAGCGCAAGATGCAATACATCTCGCTGGCCATCGGCCTCATCCTGGCGGTCGCGGTCAACGCCGATTCGGTCCAGGTCGCCAGAAGCCTCTGGTCGGATGCTCTGTTGCGCAGCCAGATCGCCCAGTCGGCCGCGGCCTGGGCCGAAAGCGGCGAGCCGCGCGAACTGGCGGATGTGCTCGAGGAGATGCGTCCGCTGCCGATCGGCTGGAGCTTCGAGGCGGCGAAAGAGGACACGCCCTGGTACGCCAGCGGCTATACCATCTTCGCCAAGATCTTCGGCCTGCTGCTGACCGGCGCGGCGGTCTCGCTCGGCGCGCCCTTCTGGTTCGACCTCTTGTCCAAGTTCACCAAGGTGCGCGGCTCGGGCGCGAAGCCCGAGCGCGAGGCGGCGGCATAGCCACCGGCGTGCGCTGTTCTTGCCTCAGGTGTCGGATGGGCTAGAAAGGGCCGCCGTTCCTTCGACCCCCGACAGCGCAAGGGCTCCTCATGACCGAGATCAGCTTCACCTACCTCTCCGGCCCGGACATCGAGCGCCTGGCCATGACCGACGACGAGATCCTCGAGGCGGTGGAGCAGGGCCTGCGCGCGCAGGGGCTCGGCCAGACGGTCATCGAGCCGCGCGTCCACCTGGAGCCCGATCCCGCCTTCAACGGCCATTTCAATGTGCTGCGCGGCTACATCGGGGCGCGCATCCTGCAGCAGAACGGCTTCGAGGACGT
>CAZDBC010000258.1:0-5466 GCA_964503295.1 uncultured Kiloniellaceae bacterium
GCTGTGCGTAAATGGCGTCGTAGTCGCGGTTTCGGAAATAGGGTTGGCCATTGGGGCGCAGCTGCTGTCACGCCTGGCGGTACTGCTGCTCGGCCTGACCGCAATCATGCTGTTCGTCGATTTCCTGTCCGACGGCGACCAGGTGATCGCCGAGGCCGACTCGGTGATCCCGGCCATGCTGCGCTACTCGGCGCTGCGCATTCCCTCGATCCTCTCGGAGATGTTCCCGATCGCGGCCTTCCTGGCCGGGCTCCTGTCCTTCACCGCCCTGGCCCGCTATGGCGAGCTGGCGGCCATCCAGGCCGCCGGCCTCTCCAAATTGTCGATCGCGCTCGCCGTGCTGCCGGCGGGGCTGCTTGTCGCCGCCCTGCAGTTCCTGGTCGAGGATCTGGCGCTGCCCGCAGCCACCCAGTCGCTGCGCGACTGGGGCATCGGCGATTACGCCCCCGACCCCGACAGCCGGGGTCTCGTCTGGGTGCGCAAGGACAACGACATCCTGCGCTACCGCATGGCCGGACCCGAGGCGCGCGACCTGCAAGAGGTCACCCTGTTCCGCCGCGACGAGACCGGCAAGCTCGTCGAACGGGTCGAGGCCGGGCGCGCCGTCTACCGGGACGGCCGCTGGGTGCTGGAGGACGGCCGGCGCCAGGCGGTCGGGCGCGGCGTTCCCCAGTCCTTCGAGCGTTACGCCTGGGCTGGCGGCCTGGGCCCGGACACCCTGCGCTCCATCGGACGGCACCCCCGCGAATCACCGCTCGCCGCGCTGTTGCTGACCGGCGGCGACAGCGGCATCGGCAACCGCCCGCCCTACCTCTACGACCTCTGGGTGCAGGAGCGCTTCGCGAGTCCGACGACGACCCTGCTCCTGCTGCTGCTGACCGTCGCCCTGGCCCGACCGGGCCTGCGCGACCAGGGCAGGGGGCTGTGGTTCGCCTGGGCGATCGGGATCGGATTCCTGCTGTGGACGCTGAAGGGCCTGTTCCTGGGCCTGGGCGAGCTCGGCCTCGTCGCGCCGGTCTTGGCGGCCTGGGTGCCGGCCGTCGTGCTCATCCTTATCGGGGTGTGGCTGGCCTTGCGGATCGAGTACCACATCACCGTGCGCCGGCCGGCGCCATTTCCGCTTCCCTCGGATGGCCGGGGCCGGGCCCTCGATTAGCTTGCACTTGAGCGGCGCCGGAAGCGGCTCTATTGAGGGTGCAGCGACGAGGAGCAGCGGCAATTCACATGAGGAAAAGGGCTGGCAAAGCGCTGCGGCGCTTGCGCAATATCGCGCGCTACGGCATCGGCGAGGAAGCCCGCGCGCGCAAGCTGCGCGACAAGGCCGCGGCGCGGGAGCAGGCCTTCCGTTCCGACCGTTGGCAGGAAGAACAGGCGGTGGCGCGCCGGCGCTACGCAGACTACGAGGAATATCTCGCGCACCAGTCGAGCAAGCTGGAACGCATCGAGGACCGCCTGGAAGAGACGGAAGCGGAAGACCTGGCGGAATTCGAGCGGCGCTTCAGCGGCTGCACGCCGCTTCGGGAGGCGCGCAACGTGCTGTGCCTGGGCGCGCGCCTGGGAACGGAGGTCAGGGCGCTGCACCGCCTGGGCCACTTCGCCGTCGGCATCGACCTCAATCCGGGCGAGTCGAACCACTACGTGTTGCCCGGCGACTTTCACCACATCGTCTTCCCGGACGGTGCGGTCGACGCGGTCTACTGCAACGCCCTCGATCACGTCTTCGATTTGGAGAAACTGCTGGCAGAGATCAGGCGGCTTCTGCGGCCGGGCGGTCTGTTCGTGGCCGACCTGCTCCAAGGCTTCGACGAGGGCTTTACGCCCGGTCGCTACGAGTCGATCATCTGGCGCAACCACCGAGACTTCATCGAAACGATCGCACGGCTCGGCGGGCTCGAGATCGAGCAGGTCAACGACCTTGGCCGGCACCGGCGCGACCATTGGACACAGGCCGTTTTCCGCAAGTCTGACGAAGAGCAAGGACGCAAGGCCTGAGCGGTTCGATGCTCCCGGCCGGCCGCCGCGATGGAATCCTGATGCACTTCAGATACGAAAACCTGACCCTGCGCTACGACCCCTTTCCGATCGGCCTGGTAAAGCCGCTTCTCGACGAGACGACGTATCGCGAGCTGGTCGCCACCTATCCGCCGGTCGAGCTGTTCAAGTACGTCCCGAAGATCGGCAAGAAGTATTCATTGTCCGAGCGTTACAATTCGAAGCAATACGCCGAGTTCATTCGGTCCACCCCCGCGTGGCGGAGTTTCCACGACTGGGTGAAGAGCGAGGACTTCGTTCGGCAACTCTTCTCAACCTTGCGGGCGCGCAACATCGATCTCGGATACGGCGAGACGCATTCGGGCGGAAAAAGGCTGCGGCGCGCGCTCAAGAGCCTTGCACGCCTGAAGCTTCCAGCGGCGGAGCCGCGCCTGAAGACCCGCTTCGAATTTTCCATGTTGCCGGCCGATGGCGGTTCGGTGATCCCGCATACCGACGCGCCGGGCAAGATCGTCACCCTGGTGGTGTCGATGATTGGCGAGGAGGAATGGGATCCCGCCTTCGGTGGGGGGACCGACATCAACCGGCCCAAAGACCCGACCCTGACTTACAACCAGCTCAATCGGCAGCTCGATTTTGACCAGGTCGAGGTCATCGACAGCTTCGATTTCACGCCGAACCAGGCTGTCGTCTTCATCAAGACCTTCAACTCCTGGCATTCGGTACGGCCCATGACCGGGGCCGGCACCGGAGCACTCCGCAAGACCCTGACGATTAACGTAGAATCACTTCGTTAGCGGGAGCCGACCGCGGCGAAGACGGACGATGGTACGCCCTGATAATCGCCGGGCGGAAGGCGCGGGAGCGTTGCTGAACGAAGGCTGAACGCACCCGAAACGAGCTATACGGCTGGAACGTAATGGGATGACAGGGCACGGGATATCAGGCGATCCACCATGTGCATCTCGCGCCGATAGCGGTCGTCGTGACGGAGCATGATCTCTTTCGACTTCCTTAGCGTCCCGTTTCCGCGAATCATGTGCGGTGGAAACTGAAGTCTTCCATCGCTCGCGATTTGCTCTGCGATCCCACGATAGTCGAGGTCCAGAAAATGCCCGACGCTCTCGATGACTGACTTTGGCTCGAAGCAAAGTTGCTCGTAACTTATACGCAAAGCGTCCGCCCCCAGCCCGGCTTCGATAGCGGACAGACGTTTCACGAACTGTCGCCAACGAAGAGCGGTCCGGGCAGATCGCCTGATATGCTTGAGGCCCAAACCGGAGAGATACCCCTCCTTGTAGTCGAGTCTAATTCGCGAGTGAACAACGGCCGCGCCGTCGCGAACGACATGGAGCAGCTTCAGGTTCAGCTTGGCCTCGCCGACAAGCTCTTCCACGCGCTCGACGTCGTGAGCAACATCGATCACGACTGGTCGTCCGCTCATACGCGACACGAGATCGTACAGTACTTCGCGCGACGATTCGTTGGCCGAAGCTGCCTGCTCGAACTTGGAGCGGACCTCGCGCCAGAATTCGCACTCTTGCGCCGGCGCGCCGCAAGAACAGTCGTTGGCCGGCTTGAATTGCCCTCCGTCGGGAAACCCCTTGAGTTCGCCCGCCGCGAACACGGCGGGGTGCTGTCCGACCACGATGTTTGTGATCGTCGTCCCGCCATGCGGAAATCCGGCAATAAGAACAACGTTCGCGCCCATGTCACCCCCGTTCGGTCGTTTGCTGGCGTGCTCGCGAACTCAGGCGTCACGAAATCCGACCAGGCGCCTGACGGCTCGGAGGGTGCGGTCAGCCGGCGACCGCGGTACGGAGAAAAAGCCCTCCGTGCTCAGCCGATAGCATTCCGCAATGAAGTTCACGTAGCGCCGCGGCACCGGCGAAAGAGACCGCGGCGAGACCCCATGCAGGCTGGTCGGGGTATTCAGCCACATCACCAGCGTGTTCGCCCGGTAAGGGACCTCCCGGTAGCGTTCCACGAAACGGTCGGCAATGTCGTAGCGGTTGTCGAAGAAGTGTCGCGGACCCTTGTAGCGGTAGAAGCCGAGGTCGCCGCCTGTCGAGTCGTCATCCGGCCGCCGGAAGTAGATCAACCCCGCGAAGAGCTTAAAGGGCTTGTCGAGGTGGGGGCCGCGCACGCGGCTGACCGAGGTGACCGGGCTGTTCATACCGAACTGGACATCCATCATGACGTCGGCGGCATCGTTGCCGGCCGTCTTGCTCCCGGCCTTGGGGCGCAACGCCGTGGTCAACTCCTCGACCCGGCACCCGAAGCGGCGCTCAATGTCGGGATAGACCTCCGCCAAGCTGTCTTTCCAGAAGTTCCACATCTCCCAGAAAAAGCCTTGAGAGCTGTGATACTGGAAAAAATCCCGCCAGATCTGCGGGATCTCCGGGTCGGGCAGGACCTCGACCGCGTTGAGGAGATAGGCCTTGTTGTTCTCGAGGGGCCGGCCGTTGCGCACCTTTTCGAGGTCGGGGAAGCACTCGGCAAGTTCGCGGAAATATTCCGGCTCGAGCGCTTCCTCCAGAACCAGGTGCGGAAAGGGCTCCGTCTGGATATCCGCACGACTCGCGCGGGCAAGTACACTCTGGACCATGTCGCGTCTATGATCTCGAAATGTCGGCAGGGACGCCATCGGAGCGGGGTCGGCCCTTCGGGTCAAGCCTTGGCGGAACGGCCGGCGCGCTTGGCGGCCAAAACCAGACAGGCCTTCAGGAAGACCTCCTGGGGAAAGTCGCTGGTAACGAGGTCCGGCTCGAGGCCGTAGCCGGGCAAATCGGCGACCGAACCGCGGAAATAGTCGCGGCGATAGACGTTCAGACGTGACCAGAAGTCGCGGTTTACGTCTCGAAAGGGCTCGATCATGGCGACGTGCCCGGCCGCGACTCGGGCGATCTCGCCGAGAACCTGGTGACGGATGCGTTCCATCTGCTCGACCGCCAGGACGCTGAAGACCAGGTCGAAGGCCCGGTCCTCGAAGGGCAGCGCCGCAGCGTCGCCCTGACGGAAGTCTATCCGGCGGAACGCGGCCTTGTCTTCCAGGGGCAGTGGCGCGAAGTCCTGCAGGCCCGCCGGCAGGTCCTCCTGTCGCTGGAAGTCGCGGGCGGCCTGGTGCCCGCCCGAGGTCAGTTCCAGGCCGGTGAACGCGATCGCCGGAAATCGGCAGGCCAGGAGCATGAGGTTGATGCCGTTGCCGCAGCCGACCTCCAGAACCTGCCGCGGCTGCAGCCGTTCAACCACGCGACAAAGAAGAAGCTGGCGGAAGCGCGTCGCCCCGACATCGCTGGCCAGGACCCGCCGACCGCGCCACTCCCAGGGCGTCCCCTTCGGCGGACGCCAGGAGGGATCATAGATCCCGTAATCGATCCCCCTCCAGGCGGGGTCGTACTCGGATATGACGGTTCCGCCGCTGCGGCCATCGCCCCTCAGAGCGCGACGGACGGCCTGACGCAGAAGCTTGCG
>CAZDBC010000259.1:0-1092 GCA_964503295.1 uncultured Kiloniellaceae bacterium
GCTCCACATGACCGCCAGACCCTCGGCGGCGACCCGCTCGTAGCCCTCGACTCCCTCGCTTTTGGCGGTGTCGGCGAGACGCATCGCGCGCACGGCACCGACGCTGGCCATGCGGCGCGAGATGGTACGCTCCTGAAGATGATAGAGAAAGAGCTCCTCCTCGCGGTTGGCGAGCGTAACCAGACCGATGGTGAGCCGGTCCTGGTCGCTCAGGCGCTCGGCCGGCGGCTGGTGCCAGCCCCCGGCGTCGTCCACCTCGCCGCTTTCGGCCTGTGCGCCCTCCTGCAAGCCATCCTCGTCCGGCGGACCGGTCGCCGGCCCGGGAATACGGGCGACCAGCGCCGGGTCGAACTCATACTCCTCGGCCACCGCCATCACGCGTTCGCGCACCTGCTGGCGCGACAGGGCCATCGCCCGGTCGCGCAGCACCTGCTCGGTAACGCTGAGACGGTCGAGGCCGAGGAGGTGCAACAGGGGGCGCAGGCTGATGCCCTGGAAGAAGAGCGTGAAGAAGACGAAACCGGTCGCCAGGACGACGACGATTCGCGAGGTTTCGCCGTCGACCGCCGGATGCTCCATCACGGCCAGGCCGAGCGCCAGGGTGACCGCGCCGCGCAGGCCGCCCCAGAGGATGACCGTCTTGTGGGCCAGCGAGATGCGCTCGCCCAGCCCTATGAAGCGGAGAGCCGGGAGGAGCAGGAAAACGACCAGTCCGCGTGCCGCCAGCGCGGCGACGATGACCACGAGCAGCATGGCCAGCTCCCGCAGGTCCGGGGCGAGCACCAGGGCCGGCACCTGCAACGCAGCCAGGAACAGGATCAGCGATGCCGCCCAGAACCCGAGCTGTTCCCAGATCCCGGTGAGGGCGTTCCAGGAATCGCCGGGCACCCGCGTGCGGCCGTAGGCGCCGAGGGTGAGAGCGGCCGTGACCACCGCGACGACGCCGGACACCTCGAGGTAGGCATTGCCGATGACATAGCTGAGGTAGGCCAGCGCCACGGTCAGGGTGATCTTGGCCGCCGCCAGATCGCGCATCAGATCGAACAGCAGGCTGGCCACGCGTCCCATCAAGTAGCCGGTCGCGATGCCGCC
>CAZDBC010000259.1:1102-5444 GCA_964503295.1 uncultured Kiloniellaceae bacterium
CCGCCGGCGAAGCCGAACAGGATGGTCATCCCGGCATCGAGGACGTCGGCTTCCTGCTGGCCGGCCAGAATCCCGAGCAGCAGGCTGAACAGGGCAATCGCCGCGGCGTCGTTGAACAGGCTCTCGCCTTCGATCAGGATGGAAAGGCGCCGCGGCGCGCCCAGATCGCGGAACAGGGCGACGACGGCCGTCGGATCGGTCGCCGACACCACCGCCCCGAGCAGCAGGCAATAGATCAGCGGCAGCGCGAAGATCGCATTGAGAGCGTAGCCCACCGCAAGCATGCAAATGACCACCGCGATGACGGCAAGCACCAGCACCGGGGCGAAGGCGTCGAGCAGTCCGCGCACGTCGATTGCCAGGCCACCGGAGAACAGCAACAGGGGCAGAAAGATCGTGAGGAAGGTGTCGGCCGGAATCCGCAGGTCCGTCAGCCGCGCGAGCAGGTCGCCGACGGCGCCGAGAGCCCGCGCTTCGCCGGCGATCAGGCCGAACATGCCGAGTGCCACGCCGACCGCCGCCAGCAGGATGCTGTAGGGCAGCTTGAGCCTGGTCGACAGCGGCAGCAGGAAGCTGATCACCGCAAGAATCGCGGCCAGACCGAGAACCTCGTAGGGGATCTGCTCCGTCATCCACGGCTGTCCAAGGCAGAGCTTTCGGCTATTGTTCGGCCGGCTGCGGACGGCCGGCTCGGAAAACCGCGGCCGCGCCGTTCACTCTAGCCGGATCGAGTGTGCCGGCAAAGCTGACAGCGGACCGCGATCCGGCCCCGACTGGCGCACAGACGCGACACGACGGCACCTGAGCAAATCCCGAAAGGCTTCAGTCATTGACATCCCAGCAGATCATCATATTCGCGATCCTGGTGGCCTTCCTGGTCCTGCTCGCCTGGGGCCGCTGGCGCTACGACGTGCTCGCCTTCGCCGCGCTGTTGGCCGGAGTCGCTGCCGGCGTGGTCATGCCCGAAGACGCCTTCGAGGGCTTTGGACACCCGGCCACGGTGACGGTCGCCTGCGTTCTGATCATCAGCCGCACTCTGATCACCTCGGGCGCGACCCAGTCCCTTGCCCGCCTCGTACGTCCGCTTGCCCATAACCTTGCGCTGTTCATCGGCGGCTTCGCCGGCATGGGCATGGCCATGTCCGCCTTCATGAACAACGTCGGCGCGCTCAGCCTGCTTATGCCGACCGCGATCGAGTCGGCCGGCCAGGCCCGGCTGCCGATCGCGCGCATACTCATGCCGCTGTCGTTCGGCTCGATCCTTGGCGGGCTCATCACCCTGATCGGCACGCCGCCCAACATCATCGTCGCGACCTACCGGGGCGAGGTGAAGGAAGGCACCTTCGCCATGTTCGACTTTACCGCGGTCGGCCTGCCGGTGGCGCTGGTCGGCGTCGCCTTCGTCGCGCTCGTCGGCTGGCGGCTGGTGCCGCTGCGCAAGGAATCCGTGCGCAGCACCGGCGATCTCTTCGACATCCACGACTATGTGACCGAGGCACGCGTGCCTGAGGACTGCCCCGCGATCGGCAAGACCTTGGTCGAAATCCACCGGGAAACCGAGGACATCGACGCCCGCGTGATCGATCTCGTTCGTCGCAAGCGCCACTACTTCGACCCCCGTCGCAAGGAGCTCCACGCTGGCGACATTCTGCTGATCGAGGCCAGCCCCAAGGAGATGGACCGCTTCGTGCGCAAGTTCGGCTTCGAGCTGCGCGGCGACCGGCGCAGCGAGGAGGAGTCCGAGGAAGAGCGAGAGAACGGCGGCGAAATCGAGTCAGCATCCGGCGCGAACGACGGCAAGAGCGCGGACGCCGACAAGAAGGACGTGTCCGAGGAGAAGCGCAAGCCGATCGACGAGCAGTCGCTGATGGAAGCGGTCGTCCCGCCCGGCTCGCCTCTGGTCGACAGGCTCGTGGGCGACGTGCGCTGGCTGTGGCAGGGCGGAGTCACCCTGCTCGGCGTGTCGCGGCAAGGCTATGCCCATCACGGCCGCCTAAAGTCGCTGCGGATTCAGCAGGGCGACGTCCTGCTGTTGAGCGGGGAACCGGACGAGCTGAACGATACCGTGCAACGCATCGGCGCCCTCCCGCTCGCCGGACGCGACCTCGGCTTCCAGTCGCGCCACGGCAGCTGGCCGGTTCTGGCCATCTTCGGCGCCGCCATCGCGGCCAGCGTCGCGGGCCTGCTGCCGATCTGGATTACCCTTGGCCTGGCCGTCGTCGCCTATGTTGTCCTGGGCTTCCTGCCCCTGCGCGAGCTCTACAGCGGGATCGACTGGCCGGTCATCGTTCTGCTCGGCAGCCTGATCCCGCTTGGCGAGGCGCTGCAGACGACCGGCGCAACGCAGACCATCTCCGATTTCGTCGTTGTCACCACGTTCGGGCTGCCCGATTGGGTGGTAGTCGCGGCCCTGATGGTCGTCACCATGGCCCTCACCGACGTGATCAACAACGCGGCCACGGCGGTCATCATGGCGCCGATCGGGGCCGGAATCGCAGCCAGCCTGGGCGCCGATGCCGACCCCTTCCTGATGGCCGTGGCAGTCGGTGCTTCTTGCGCCTTCCTGACCCCGATCGGGCATCAGAACAACGCGCTCATCATGGGGCCGGGCGGCTACCGCTTCTGGGACTATTGGCGCATGGGCCTGCCGCTCGACGTCCTGGTCGTGGCAACGGCGGTGCCGATGATCCTCATCGTCTGGCCGCTGTAGCCGACGCCGACGGAGCATCGTCCAGCGTGATCGCGCCAGCCTCAGCGAGCCGCTCGATCTCTTCCGCCGCGATGCCCGCTTCCGTCAAGATCTCGCGCGTGTGCTGGCCGTAGAGCGGCGCGCCCTGGCGCGGTCCGCCCGGCGTGCGCGAGAACTTCACCGGCAGACCGAGAGTCTCGACCGGTCCGAGCATTGCGTGTGGAACGCTGGTGACCATCTCGCGCGCACGCACGTGGGGGAGTTCGTGCATCTCGCTGATCGAGAGCACAGGGCCGGCGGGCAGTCCCGCGGCGGCCAGGCGTCTCAGCCAATCCTCGCTGTTGCGCGCACGGAACAGCGGCGTCAGGGCCTCGGTCAGCTCCTGGAGATGGGCCATGCGGTCGCGGTTGCTGGAAAAGCGCGGATCCTCGGCCAGTTCGGGTGCCTCGAGGGCACGCAACAGCCGCTCCCAATTCGCCTGGTTCGCCGCACCGACCGTGATCCAGCCGTCCGCCGTCTCGAATGCCTGATAGGGCGCGTTGAGCGGATGGGCCGAGCCCATGGGGCCGGGCGACTCGCCGGTCGCGAGCGCGATCGCCGACTGCCAGTAGGTCTGGACGATGGCGGCCTCGAGCAGCGAGGTGTCGACACGCTGGCCGCGGCCGCTGCGCTGGCGCTCGTGCACCGCCGCGAGCACGCCCATGGCGCCGAGAATGCCCGCCGTGATATCGGACACGGGCGCGCCGCACTTGACCGGCGGGCGGCCGGGGCCTTCTCCGGTGATGCTCATCAGGCCGCTCATGCCCTGGGCGATGAGATCGAAGCCGCCCTGCTCAGCGAGCGGCCCGCTGCGCCCGAAGCCGGAGATCTCGCAGTAGATCAGGCCCGGATTGTCGGCGCTCAGGCGTTCGTAGTCGAGGCCCAGCCTGGCCATGGTGTCGTGCCGATAGTTCTCGATCACCACGTCGGCCTCGCGCAGCAGGCGACGCAGCAGCTCGCGGCCGTCCTCCTGCTTGAGGTTGATCGCGACACCCCGCTTGTTGCGGTTCATCATCATGAAGGCAGCCGATTCGCCGCCGATGTCGGGTGGCAGGAAGCGCCGCGAATCGTCGCCGCCGGGCATCTTCTCGACCTTGACCACGTCGGCGCCCATGTCGGCGAGCATCAATCCGCACACCGGCCCTGCCATGATGTGTGCCAACTCGATCACCCGCAGGCCGCGCAGCGGCCCGTCCTGGACGGCGGGCATGGCTCAGCGGCCGGCGAAGGAGGGCGGCTGCTTGGCCAGGAAGGCCTTGACGCCGATGCGGTAGTCCTCGGTGTCCATGGCGGCGAAGCCCTCCTCCAGCTCCTCCGCGCTCAGCGGCCCGCCGTGCAGCAGCCGGGCGATGAACTTCTTGTGCCAGCGGGCCACCAGCGGGGCGCCTTCGGCGATGCGTCGGGCCGTCGCGTAGGCCTCGGCCTCGACCTCCTCGTCGGGCAGCACGCGATTGACCAGGCCGAGGTCGTAGGCGCGCGCGGCGCCGAAGACCTCGCCCTCGAGCAGAATCTCCTTGGCCGCGGCCGGTCCGACCAGTTCGAGCAGGGCGCGCAGTTCGCCATAGCCCATAGTCAGGCCAAGCCTCTTGATCGGAACGCCGAAGCGGGACGACC
>CAZDBC010000260.1:0-5428 GCA_964503295.1 uncultured Kiloniellaceae bacterium
CCAGCGCGCCTACGAGATGAACTCCAAGGTCATCACCAGTTCCGACGAAATGATGCGCTCCCTGGTCAATCTGAGGTAGGGGACAGTCCGAACATGACGATCAAGCGCTCCAGCCTGTCCGTTGCTATCGCCATCCTGCTGGCTCTGCCGAACCTGCCGGGCACCGCCCGTGCCGAGGAGGTCGCGTCGCAGGTGGCGACCGCACTTCCCCTGACCCTCAAGCCGAGAATCGTGGTCGAGGACGACGTGGTCCGGCTCGGCGACCTCTTCGAAGGCTTGGCACGGAACCAGCCCGAGAAGGCGGAGGTGCCGGTGGCCCGTGCGCCCGAGCCGGGCCGACGGATCGAGTTGAGCGCCCGCTGGCTCGCGGCGGTGGCAAGCACCTACGACCTCGACTGGCAGCCGCGCTCGGCGCTCGACCGCTCCAGCCTCGAACGGGCCAGCAACAGCATTTCGCGCAGCGAGATCGAAAGCAGCCTGGTTCGAGCCTTGGCGGCACGCGGCTTCGACGGGTCTATTTCACTCCTGTTCGACCAGCCAGACGTGACCTTCCACGTCCCGCGCGAGGCCGAGCCCACTCTGGCCGTCGCAGCGCTCTCCATCGACCCGACGAACGGTCGCTTCGTGGCCGAGATCGTCGCCCCTGCCGAGGGAACCCCGGCGGGCAGTCTGCGCGTTGCCGGCCGCGCGGTCGAGATGATCGAGGTTCCGGTACCGGCCCGTCGGCTCGAGCCCGGCGACGTCATTACCGAGCGCCACCTGACCTGGACCGCCGTGCGCGCGGACAGCCTGGGACGCAATATCGTGCGCGATCCGCGATCCCTGCTCGGCAAGAGCCCCCGCCGTCCCCTGCACGCCGGCGAGCCGGTGCGCGACAACGAACTGGAAGCGCCGGTGGTGGTCGGCAAGAACAGCCTGGTGACCATCCGCCTGGTCCGGGGAAACCTGATGCTGACGGCGCAAGGCCGTGCCCTGGACAACGGCGCGGATGGCGACCTCGTGCGGGTGATGAACACCAAATCCAACAAGATCATCAACGCCGTTGTTGTCAGCGCCGGCACCGTCGAGGTCCCCGGGACCATTCGGTAGCCGACGGCCGCGATCTTACAGGAGACCTGTCCCGTGAATACGCCCTTGCCTCTTCCTGCCGCCCGCCATGCCAGCACTGGCTGCCGCCTGCTCGCTGCCGCCGTTCTGATCTGGGCACTGAGCGGCTGCAACATGCTGTCCCGCCTGGCCGCGGTCGGCGAGGAGCCCGAACTGTCGGGCATCGACCAGGTCGCGCGCATCGCGCCGGCCAACCCGGTCGCCATGCCGATGCCCGAGGCGGTGGCCATCGAGCGCCAACCCAACTCCCTCTGGCGGCCGGGCTCCAGGGCCTTCCTCAAAGACCAGCGCGCCTCCCGAGTCGGTGACATCCTGACCGTGATCATCGACATCGAGGACCAGGCGCGACTCAACAACAACACCAACCGCACCCGCGGCGCGGAGGAATCGGCAGCCTTGCCGGCCTTCCTCGGCTACGAGCAGCAGCTCGCCTCGTTCCTGCCCGACGGCGTCGACCCGACCGACCTGGTCGATTTCGACAGCAGCAGCGAGAGCGACGGTGCCGGCACCATCGCGCGCGACGAGAACATTCGGCTTCGGGTCGCCGGCACGGTCACCCAGGTCCTACCGAACGGAAATCTCGTGGTGGCGGGGCGTCAGGAAGTCCGGGTCAACTACGAGGTCCGCGAGCTTCAGGTCGCCGGCATCATCCGGCCGGAGGACATCACCTCGACCAACACGATCAGCTACGATCAAATCGCAGAGGCCCGCATCGCCTACGGGGGCCGGGGCATGCTTTCGGATGTCCAGCAACCGCGCTACGGCCAACAGGTTTTCGACATCCTCTGGCCCTGGTAGAGGATAATTGGGCGCGGGACCACGAGAGACGCCGCCAAAAAAAGGCCACCGACGCTACCGTCGGCGGCCTTTTTCGACTCTGGGTTGATCGCGATGCGCGGTCAGTCGTCCCTGTGGGTTCGCTCCATCCGCTCGTGCCGCTCTTGCGATTCGATCGACAGGGTGGCGATCGGCCGGGCTTCCAGCCGGCGGATGCTGATCGGCTCCCCCGTCTCCTCGCAGAAACCGTAGGAGCCGTCCTCGATCCGCTTCAGGGCGGCATCGATCTTGGAGATCAGCTTGCGCTCCCGGTCGCGGGTTCGCAACTCCAGGGAGCGATCCGTCTCAAGCGACGCCCGATCGGCGATGTCCGGCTCGTGCAGGCTCTCTTCCTGCAGGTGCTGTATCGTCTCGCTCGATTCGCGCAGGAGCTCTTCCTTCCAGGCCAACAGTTTTTGACGAAAGTACTCGGTCATCCGAGGGTTCATGAACTCCTCGTCCTCTCCTGGACGATAAACCTTGGTCTGCCGCTTCTGCTTGCCACGCGCCTTGCTCATTCCTGAGACCATCCCTTGGGGATCGGAAGTTCGCCGGGAGTATATGAATTTCGCGGACCGGGACAAGCGCCCCGTCATGCCAGGGGAGCTGTGCCTAAGCTATAGATTTTTCAATAACTTGAGGCGTAGCCGCCAGGTTCAACCAAGGCTGTCGTACTTGGCCAGCTCAACCGCCGCGCGCAGCTCGATCTCGTCGAGAATGGCGGAAAGCTGTGGATCGGAAACCTGCCCGCGGCGGGCCGCCACCATGGCCGAAAGCTGTTCCAGCACCGTCCGCGGCAGGCGTCCGCTCAGCAGGGCGATCCGGATTTGCTCGAGTTGGTCCAGCAGCGCAGTTCCGCGTTCGCGCGCGCGCCGCCGCTCCTCGGAGGCGTCGGGAACCTCCTGAACAGCCAGGAGCGCGCCAAGCGAGCCGATCCCGCCGGTTGCAGAAGCCTGTGCACTGCCGGCCGGCCGGTCGACCATTTTGCCGAACGCCTGATCGCCACGACTGGTCCGCTCGGCACGACGCGTGCCGGAGGGCCCGCGGTTGCCGCCAATCCCCGAGATCTTCATTGTTCCACCAGAGGCCTGCCGCACTCGCCAAGGTCGCCGTGCCAGCGAGAGTGGTCGTCGGCCGTAAAGATGCCGTTAAGCACGTCCAGCCGGCCCGGCAAAAAGGTCCGCCCTGCCCGGGCGTTTCCCTGCATTACCCGGCAAAGCCGTCCCCTCTCGCCCCGGCACCACCGTCGAAAACGGCGGGAACGCTGGAGTACACCTGGGCGTAGTCATTGGCACGAAACTGGCATCCATCGGGTCGTCCCCGTCCGAGCGATAGGCCCGGGACTGCGAACAAGGCCGGAACATCGTGATCTCGAGCAAACCAATGCCCCAAAAGCTCCGGAGCCTGGCGGCAGCCGCCCTCTCGGTCGCGATGCTCGCGGCGGCCGGCGCCGCCCAGGCCCAAACCCGGATCAAGGACATCGCCAGCTTCGAGGGCGTGCGCGACAACATGCTGGTCGGGTATGGCCTTGTCGTCGGTCTCAACGGCACCGGCGACGACATCGACAGTGCCGTCTTCACCCGCGAGAGTCTCATCGGCATGCTTCAGCGCCTGGGCGTGACGGCGCGGGATACCGACCTCGACACCGAGAATGTCGCCGCCGTCATGGTGACGGCCGACCTGCCGCCTTTCGCCCGCCAAGGCACCCGGATCGACGTAACGGTCTCCTCGCTGGGCGACGCCGAAAGCCTGCTCGGGGGCACCCTGCTGGTGACACCCCTGCTCGCCGCCGACGGCGACGTCTATGCCGTGGCCCAGGGACCGGTGGCCATCGCCGGCTTCACGGCCAAGGGCGCGGCCGGCTCCTCCGTCACCCAGGGCGTGCCGACCGCCGGGCGCATCCCAAATGGCGCCATCGTCGAGCGGGAAATCGACTTCGATCTGGTCCAGTTGCAGACGGTCCGGCTCAGCCTGCGCAACCCGGACCTGACCACGGCCAACCGTGTCGCCCAGGCGATCAACGCCTTCGTCAAGGAACCGGTCGCCCGTTCGACCGATCCGGCGACCATCTCGGTGCGGGTGCCGGCCGGCTATCAGGGCGACACCGTTCGGCTGCTCACGGATATCGAGCAGCTCCCCATCCGCCCGGACCAGATTGCCCGTGTCGTCATCGACGAGCGTTCGGGCGTGATCGTGATGGGCGAACAGGTACGCATCAGCACGGTGGCGATCGCGCAGGGCAACCTGACGATCCGGATCACCGAGACCCCTCAGGTCAGCCAGCCGAACGCCTTTGCCCAGACCGGCGAGACCGAAGTCGTCGAGCGCACAGAGATCGAGGTCGACCAGGACGAGGACCGGCGCCTTGCCATGCTGCCGGCGGGGGTCAGCCTTCAGGAGCTCGTCAACGGCCTCAACGCCCTCGGCGTCGGACCGCGAGACATGATCACCATCCTGCAAGCCATCAAGGCAGCGGGCGCTCTTCAAGCCGAGATCGAGGTGCTGTGATGGCGGGCTTCGACGACAACGCCGCGCTCGCCAAATCGAGCCTGCTCCGGCAGCAATCGGTCCCGGACACGCAACGGCCCGCTCCCGACCGCCGGCTCCGCGAAGCGGCGGAGGATTTCGAGGCGGTCTTTCTGGCTCAGATGCTGGCGCCGATGTTTGCGGGCCTGGAAGCCGACGGCCCCTTCAGCGGCGGGCAAAGCGAGTCGGTCTACCGGTCCCTGTTGATCGAGGAGTACGGCAAGGCCATGGCGCGCAACGGAGGCGTCGGCATCGCCGACGCGGTCGAGCGTGAATTGCTGAAACTTCAGGAGGTCGAGGAGTGATGGCCGACAGCGCCAACAGCAAGCCGCCGCGCACCAGCGCGCAGCCCGCGCCCGGGGCCGCCAACGGCCCGGTGCTCGAACTGATCGAGATCGTCAAGGACCTGACCGCCGTGATGGCGCAGGAGGTGATGCTTCTGCGCGCCATGCAGATAAGGGAGTTCGGCGCGCTCCAGGAGCGCAAGAACTTCCTGGTCGATGCCTACGAGCGTCTATCGCACGGCCTGCGCAAGGACCCGGCCTTCGGAGCCACCCTCGACCCCCTCTTGCGCCAGGAATTGCGCGAACTGCTCGAGGACATGCAGTCCACGCTCTCGCACAACGAGGCCGCCATTCGCGCCGCCCGCGCGGCGAACGAGCGGCTGGCCAAGGCGATCGTCGAAGCCGTTGGCCAGAAAAAGTCCGAAGCGGGCGGCTACTCCTCGAAGGGACAAACAGGCACGGGGCCTTCCGCGCCGGTCTCCGTCCAGATCGATCAGCGATTCTAGGCGTCCGCGACACTTCCACGTTACGAGCAAGTCATCGCCATGTCTTTGTCGGTCAGCCTCTACAACGCACTCAGCGGCCTGCGCACCAACCAGACCGCCATCTCGGTGACCTCGAACAACGTCGCCAACGTCAACAGCGAAGGCTATACTCGCAAGATCCATCAGCAGGCAGCCAACGTCACCGCCGGT
>CAZDBC010000261.1:0-4803 GCA_964503295.1 uncultured Kiloniellaceae bacterium
GCAGCCCGCACCTGCCGAGCGAGGAGCGGCCACTCGCGGAGCCGGCGGACCTGCGGCACCACGTGCTGCTCCACGTCGACATGTCAGGCACGCCGATGGAATGGCCCGACTGGCGCATGTGGCTGACCGCGGCCGGGGTCGCCGACCGGGTCGACCATGCCCGGGGCCCGCGCTTCTACATCGGCGACCTCGCCATTCGCGCGGCGGTGAGCGGCCACGGCGTGGCCCTGGGCAGCGAGCCGCTGGTGCAGGAACTGCTCGACCAGGGCCTCCTGATCCGGCCATTCGAGCTCAGCCTGCCGGTGAGCCAGTTCGGTTACTGGATCGTCAGCCCGCCCGAGCGCCTCGAGCGCGCACCGGTGCGCGCCTTCGCCGACTTCCTTTTGGCCGAGGTTGCCCGCGCCGCGGAGCGCTAGACTCCGCGCCGCGGATCGGAGGCCTTACCGGCCCGCGCCGGTCGGCTTCCGGATCCCCGGCCCGCCATGTAAGCTGCGCCGCCATGACCGATTCCACTGCCCGACACGGCGCCCGAGAGCCCGCCGCCCCTGACAGCCCGACCGCGCCGCGCCCGGATGCGGCCGCCGCCATGGAGCGGCTGCTTGCCATTATGGCCCGCCTGCGCAATCCCGACTCCGGCTGCCCCTGGGACCTCGAGCAGGACTTTACGACCATCGCTCCCTACACCATCGAGGAGGCCTACGAGGTCGCAGAGGCGATCGCACGCGGCGACATGGCCGAGCTCAAGGACGAGCTCGGCGATCTGCTGCTGCAAGTGGTCTTCCATGCGCGCATGGCGGAAGAAGCCGGCAGCTTCGGCTTCGCCGATGTCGCCAATGCCATCTGCGACAAGATGATTCGCCGTCATCCTCACGTGTTCGGCGAGGAAAACGCGGCCCGGGCCGAACAGGTAAAGGGCATCTGGGAGGCCCAGAAGGAGCGCGAGCGGGCGGCGAAGAACCAAGACGGATCGCCTGCCTCCGCCCTCGACGGAGTCGCGCTCGCCCTGCCCGCCCTGATTCGCGCGGAGAAGCTTCAGAAGCGCGCCGCCCGGGTCGGCTTCGACTGGCCGGAGGCGGCCGAGATCTTCGCGAAGATCGACGAGGAAGTAGCTGAACTGAAACACGAATTGGGGAACGGCGCGCCGCCCGACCGGGTCGAGGACGAGATCGGCGACCTGCTGTTCACGGTGGCCAACCTCGCCCGGCGCCTGAACGTCGATCCCGAGCGGGCCCTGATGCGCAGCAGCCGCAAGTTCGAGCGCCGCTTCAAGGCGATGGAGCAACGCCTTGCGGATGATGGCGTATCCGTGAACGAGAGCGATCTCGAAACGCTGGAAGCGGCCTGGCAGGCGGCCAAGGCGGACGAGGCGCTCTGACGGCGCCGCGCCGGGCGGGTCACAGGGTCCAGCGGCACCAGGCGCCGGTTCGCCGGCGGGCGCGGCTGCGCAGCACCAGCTCCTCGAGGTCGAATCCGTTGCGCGCGAGCCACGCCCAGGACGGGCCGGTCCAGGCCACGGCGGCGAAGTCGACCCGCCCTTTGGCGTCGAGCAGCACGCCTTCGGCGCGCAGGCGGCGCGCCTGTTCGGCCGTGCCGTCGCCTTCCGCCCGCGGACTGATCCGCCCCTGGCTGTTGATCACCCGGTGCCAGGGCACGTCGCGGCGGCCGGCGGGCAGCCGGGCCAGCGCCCGCCCCACCAGCCGCGCCGAGGGCGCGCCGGCCACCAGGGCGATCTGGCCGTAGGTCGCGACCTGCCCGGCGGGCACCTGCTGAACGACCCGGTAGATCAGCGCCTCGGGATCGGCGCCAGCCGGCGCTGCTGGCCAAGGCTGCGCGCCGCCCGGCACCCGGTCAGTCGTTCAGCAGCAGATGGATCAGGCTGGAGGTGTCCCAGCGGTTGCCGCCGCGCGCCTGGACCTGGGCGTAGAACTGGTCGACGAGCGCAGTGACCGGCAGGCGCGCCTTGTTCTTGCGCGCCTCGGTCAGGCAGATCTCCAGGTCCTTGCGCATCCAGTCGACGGCAAAGCCGAAGTCGAACTTGCCCTGGCACATGGTGCCGGCGCGGTTCTCCATCTGCCAGGAGCCGGCGGCCCCTTTGGAAATCACGTCGATCACCTTGTCCATGTCCAGACCCGACTTCAGGCCGAAGTTCATGGCTTCGCTCAGCCCTTGAAGCAGGCCGGCGATGGCGATCTGGTTGACCATCTTGGTGAGCTGCCCGGCCCCGGCCGGTCCCATCAGGGTGACCGCGCGCGCGTAGCAGTCGATGACCGGCTTGACGCGCTCGAAGACCTCGGGCTCGCCGCCGCACATGACGGTGAGGACGCCGTTCTCGGCGCCGGCCTGCCCGCCCGAGACCGGGGCGTCGATGAAGTGCAGGCCTTGATCGCGGGCGCGCTGATCGAGGTCGCGCGCGACCTCCGCGGACGCCGTCGTGTTGTCGACCAGCACGCCGCCCGAGGACAGCCCCGCGAAGATGCCGTCGTCGCCCAGCACCACGGCGCGCAGGTCGTCGTCGTTGCCGACGCAGGAAAAGGCGATCTCGGCCCCTTCGGCCGCCGTCCGCGGCGTCTCGGCGAGCTCGCCCTTGTGCTCGCCCACCCACTTCTCCGCCTTGGCGCGGGTGCGGTTGTAGACCGTGACCTGGTGGCCGCCGGCGGCCAGGTGCCCGGCCATGGGGTAGCCCATGACGCCGAGGCCGATAAACGCTACTTTCGCCATGTCGTGCCGCTTTCTTCGCGTTGTTTGTGAAAGGTCGAAGGAGGCGGGCAGCCTACTGGGAGCGTTACGGCCGCTCAAGGCTTCCCGGCGCCGCCGGCAGGACGTCCCAAGCCGATCGCGCGCCAATCCCCACGACCCGCATCCCAGCCGCGCAAACGCTCTTGAAGCCCCTTCCTGTATTTGAGACACTTAGTATCATTTTTTGCGTTCCTGGCACTACCGAGGCTGTGGATCTGGCTCTTTGCAGTCGCTGGTCGGCACTGCCATAAGACGCGAAAGCAAGACAAAGCGCTGATCCGGCCGCGGCGGCCGGAAAGCGGGCGTTCGCAGGCGCACCGGGCGTGCACTGCGCTATCGGGAAAGGGAAGCGTTCATGACCCGCATGACACCGAGCGAAGCCTTCGTCGAAACCCTCGTTGCGCACGGCGTAAAGCACGTGTTCGGCATCGTGGGTTCGGCCTACATGGATGCCTTGGACATCTTCGAACCGGCGGGCATCCGTTTCATCTCCGTGGCCCACGAGCAGGGCGCCGGCCATATGGCCGACGGCTACTCGCGGGTCAGCAACCGGCAGGGCGTTTGCATCGCCCAGAACGGGCCGGGGATCACCAATTTCGTCACCGCCATCGCGGCCGCTTACTGGGCTCATTCTCCGGTCGTCTGCATCACGCCCGAGACGGGCAGCAACAGCCAGGGTCTGGGCGGCTTCCAGGAGACCGAGCAGCTTCCCTTCTTCGAGAAGATCACGAAGTACCAGGCGCATGTGGCGCGCCCCGACCGGATCGCCGAGCTGACCAGCCGCTGCTTCGACCGGGCCCTGCTGCTGCGCGGTCCGGCCCAGCTCAACATCCCGCGCGACTTCTTCTACGGCGACATCGACGTCGAGATCCCGAAGCCGATCCGGGTCGAGCGGCCGGCCGGCGGCCCGGAGAGCCTGAAGCAGGCCGCCCAGATGCTGGCCGAGGCCAAGTTCCCGGTCATCGTGGCCGGGGGCGGCGTCATCATGTCCGAAGGCCAGCCCCAGGCGATCGCCCTGGCCGAATACCTGCAGGCGCCGGTCGTGACCAGCTACCTGCATAACGACGCCTTCCCGGCCAGCCATGAGTTGATGTGCGGGCCGCTCGGCTACCAGGGCTCCAAGGCGGCGATGAAGACCATCGCCCAGGCCGACGTCGTGGTCGCCCTCGGCACCCGCCTCGGGCCGTTCGGCACACTGCCGCAGTACGACATCGAATACTGGCCGGAGGACGCCAAGATCATTCAGGTCGATGCCGACCCGACCATGCTGGGCCTGGTCAAGCAGATCAGCGTCGGCGTCTGCGGCGACGCCAAGCTGGCGGCGGCCGCCCTGCTGGAGCTGCTGCAAACCAGCAACGCGGCGATCGCCTGCCACGCCAACAAGGACGAGCGGCTGGCCGAGGTCTCCAGGCAGAAGGCCGAATGGGAGGCCGAGTTGAACGAATGGGGTCAGCAGAGCTCCTCGCCGATCTCGCCGCGGCGCGCCTTGCGCGAGCTGGAGAAGGCCCTGCCCGGCA
Source organism: uncultured Kiloniellaceae bacterium (assembly GCA_964503295.1). Classification (GTDB taxonomy): domain Bacteria; phylum Pseudomonadota; class Alphaproteobacteria; order Kiloniellales; family Kiloniellaceae; genus CAZDBC01. The sequence continues at coordinate 4,254 of CAZDBC010000261.1, forward strand.
ACGCCATGGTCACCACCGACATCGGCAATATCTGCTCGGTGGCCAACAGCTACCTGCGCTTCGACAAGCCGAACAGCTTCTTCGCCGCCATGAGCTTCGGCAACTGCGGCTATGCCTTCCCGACCGCGATGGGCGCCAAGGTCGCCGCACCCGACCGCCCGGCCATCGCCTACGTCGGCGACGGCGCCTGGGGCATGAGCCTGCAGGAAACCCTGACCGCGGTGCGCGAGGACATCCCGGTGATCGCCGTCGTCTTCAACAACGGCCAGTGGGGCGCGGAAAAGAAGAACCAGGTCGATTTCTACAGCGACCGTTACGTCGGCACCGACCTGAAGAACCCGAGCTTTGCCGGCATCGCCGAGGCCATGGGTGCCAAGGGCATCAAAGTCGACCAGCCCGACCAGGTCGGCGATGCCCTGGTCGAGGCGGTCAAGTCGAACCGGCCGACCGTGCTCGAGGTCATGGTAACCCAGGAACTGGGCGACCCCTTCCGCCGTGACGCCCTCAAAAAGCCGGTGCGCACGCTCAAGAAGTACAAGGAGTTCGTCTA
>CAZDBC010000261.1:4813-5410 GCA_964503295.1 uncultured Kiloniellaceae bacterium
TAACCCATCCTTGACGAAAGACCTGGCCGGGGGTGATTCGCCCGGCCTTTCTTTTGCCGGGCGCGGTGCCCGCGATCCCCTTGCGGCCGAGCCGACACCTTGAAGCTACGCCCTTGACGTGACCGACCTGCTCGCCCTCCCGCCTGTCACCCTCGCCTTCTGCGCGGCCGCCGTGTTCGGCGCCGGGCTGGTGCGCGGCTACAGCGGCTTCGGCATGTCGGCCCTGATCATGTCCAGTCTGGCCTTGGTTCTCCCGCCGGCCGAGATCGTGCCGATCACCCTGCTGCTGGAGATCGCGGCGACTCTGCTCCTGTGGCGCGGTATCCGGGCGGAGATCGTCTGGCCGCTCATGACCTGGCTGATGATCGGGACGGTGATCAGCCTGCCGATTGGCGTGCTCGCGCTGGCCCACCTGCCGGCCGACCTAATGCGGGTGGTCATCGCCGTTCTGGTGCTGACCGCCAGTCTGCTGCTGTGGCGGGGCATCGGATCGCACCCGCGGCTGCAGCACAACAGCGCCGTCTTCACGACCGGCGTCCTGGCCGGGCTGATCGGCGGAGCGGCCGCGGTCGGCGGCCTGCCAGTGATGCTCTACAT
>CAZDBC010000262.1:0-5398 GCA_964503295.1 uncultured Kiloniellaceae bacterium
GGCGAGCCGGGTAATCATGCGGTCCCCAGCCTCGCCGATCGGCGTGAGCTCCCGGAACTCGCGATAGATCGCGAGCGCGCGCAAGGCGGGCACCTGCTCCCCGCGCTCGCTCAAGAAGAGCTCGGCGAAGTGAGCGCTCATGGCCGCGGCGGCGCGCCGGCTTTGCGGCGAGTCGGGAAAGCGCGCCGCCGCATCCTTGAGGGCCAGAAGTGCACTGCGATAGTCGAGCTGCTCGACATAGAGATCGTCGAGCCGGTCGAGCAGCGCATATTCGAAGCGGTCGCCGCGCCAGGCGAACCGAAGGCGCTCGAGCATGTCGATGGCCTCGGCGGCGGCGATGTCGCCATCCGCGATAGCCAGATCGAGCAGTCCCAGCCGCGCCTTGGCGCTGGACGGCCGGTGGCGGCTGTTCGCGACGTCGGTCCAGATTTCCCTGGCCAGGTCTTCGCGACCCTCGACGGCGGCCAGCCGTCCGCGCAGATAGTCGACGGGCGCGCGCTGGAACTCGGTCCAGTCGGACAGCGAAAGGCCGGCTACGGTGTCGCGCGCCGCGGCGAGCTCGCCCGTTTGGATCCGGGCCTCGAGCGCCATGGTCTCGAGTCGCCGCCGAACCGGCGCGGCATAGTCGGCGATGAGATCCTCGGTCTGGGCAAAGCCCGTCGCCGCGGCGGGCCAATCGTGAGCGGCGGCGGCAAGCGCCGCCTGCCACAGGGCCGCCTCGCGCTCCGACGCCAGCGAGGGATGGTGGAGGCTGCGCTCGGCGCCGGCAAAGTCCTCCGTCTGCAACAGGCTTGCAGCCTTGATCAGGTGCAGCTCCGGGTCGTCGAGAAGGCGCGGTCGGCGCTCGGCAAGCAGTTCGTAGAGGCCGAGCGCCTCGCTGGCCAATCCGTGGGCGAAGTAGAAGCGCAGCAGATCGAGATAGGCCAGGGCCTGCTCGGCTCCCTCGCCGAGTGCCGCCGCCCGCATCAGCTCTTGCCGGTTGGCCGCGAAGCGCGCCAGCGGTCCCTTGCGCCAGGCCGGCAGATCGAACAGGCGTCCCCGGTTCTGTGCGACCGTGATCGCATCGGCTTGGTTTTCGGCCCCTGCCGTCGGACGATCGGACAGCAGCAGGCCGTCGGTGTGGCGCACCAGGACGCCGAAGCTGCCCGCGGCGACCTCGATGCCCTCGGTCAGGGGCTGGACCGCGATTCCCTGCGCCGTCTCGTGAGCACGAACCTGGGGATAGACGAAGTCGCGCGCGACACCGGTCCCCGCGGTCGCCAGGGGCACCACCGCCCAACGGTCGCCGAACAGCGGATCGGCGAGCCAGACAATGCTGCCGGCATCGGCTGTCTCGAAACGCAGCCGCTGCCCCTCGGCGCCCTGGATGACAGCGGGTACGAGCGCGTCGGGCGGCGGCTCGTCGCGTACGCGAAGATCAAAGCGCCACTGCCCGTCCTCGATGCGCGCTGTCGGCTCGACACCGGGCGCGACCGCGAGCCCCAGGATGGTGGTCGAGCCGTCGGAGAGATCCCGCACTGGCCCGAGCTCGGGGGCGGTTTCCGCAATGGTCTGCGCCGCCCCGGGCGGCGGCGGGGCATCGAAGACCAGCCACAGCAGCTCGCCGCGCCTGAAAGCGGCGGCGCGCGGCAGTCGCTGCCAACTGAAATCCAGCACGACCGGCGCGTCATGCTCCGCCAGCTTGCCCTGGACCGGTCGGGTGATCTCGTCCTCGGGATCCCTTGCCAGCCGGGTAACCCGCAACAGCGGGCCGGCGGGGGAGTCCGCCTTGGGCGGCCGAGGTGGGTCGTTCGATTGCGGACGTTCGGATGCGGAGCCTGCCGCCGTGCGGGACTTCCCTTCGTCTCCGTCCCGCGAAGCGGCCGCGTCGTCGCTCGCCGGCACAGTGCCAGCTGGCGGATCGCCGGACTCCACCTCTGCCGTTGCTTGCCGCACCTCGCCGGCGTCGCCCCTCGTGACCGCGCCCTCCTGGGCGGCTCCCGCAAGGGCTGGCGCCGTCTCTCCCGCGGCGGCGGCCCCCGGCTTGTCTTCGGCTGGGCGGGGCAGCAGCGAAATCGGCGCAGCCTCCGCTTGGGCGACGGCTGCCTCCGCATCGTCCGACGGCGGATCGCTGTTCGACGGCGCTCCCGTCTCCGCTGGGCCAGCCTCGTCCGATTGCACGGCGGCCACTTGTTCTTCGGGCGCGACTTCTTCGCGCTCCTCCGCGCCGCCGGCTGCCGTTTCCCGCTCCGCCTCGGTGCGCTCAACGTCCAGGATGACCTTATCGCCCTTCCGCCACAGGCGGGCCGCCGCATCTTCGGGGACCGAAAAGGCCAGCGACGATCCGTCGGCGTCCGAGGCGGCCTCCAGCGCGCGGATCATTGCCGGCGCCCGCCGGCGATAGCTGGCCAGGTCGAACCGGGCCGGGCGGTCGAAGCGCAAGGTGACCGCTTGCCCGTCCTGCTCCAGTTCGGCTTCCACGGGAACCGTCCAGTCTATGGCGAGCCTGCTGAAGCCGTCATGGTCTCCTGCGCGCACGACGACCGTCTCCGACGGTTCGGCTTCGGCGGAGGAAACGCCATCCTGGAGGTCGATCACGACCTTGGCGCCCAGCGTGAAATGCTTCAATCGAAAGCGGCTTCTGGTCGGAAAGGCGATCCGCTTTCCCTCATCCGCTACCTCGGCCGGGCCCAGGTAGCGCCGCATAGCCGCGCCGATGCCGCCAGGGTCGAAATCCGCCGCACGGGCAAAGGAGATCACAAGAGTGTCGTCTTCCAGGCGGGCTTGGTAGTCGACGGGTGAGGGCCAGTCGAAGACCAGTCGGGCATAGCCGTCGTGGAGACCGGCACGTATCGGGACGGTCTCCGCCGCCCCGGCGCGCGCAGCTCCCAGCAGCGCGACCAGGACCAGCGCAAGACACGGCAGGAAGCGGTTCATGGGCCAGCGCTGCGGCTTCGGTGAATGGAGATATCGACTCTTCGCGCGAGTTCCTGCCGGCGCGGTGCCGCCAGGCGCGGCGAAACCCAGTCCGCCCGGCTGTCGCCGTAGCCGCGCAGCCGGAGGGCCTCGATATACCCCGCCTCGCGCAGCAGGCGGGCCACGGCAAGGGCTCGCGCCAGGGAGAGCTCCCAGTTGCTTTCGAAGCCCTCCGGCGGTGCCGTCGGGTCGGCGTGACCGGCGATCTCGACCCGATTGTCGAGGTTGCGCAACAGACCGCCCAGACGGAACAAGGCCTCCCGCGCCGCCGTTCCCGGCTCGACCGCGCCCGGGGCAAACAGGAGTTCTCCCGGGAAGGACAGTACGACCCGGTCCTCGAGCGATTGCAGGATGCCCTCCGCCAGCACCGGATCGCCGTCCATTCGCTCGCGCAGCAGACTGGACAGGTAATCCAGATCCTCGCCCGGCAGTTCGACCAGCGGCGGAACAGTCGACTCGGCGGCGGGGCGGACCCGTTGCGGACCGCCCGGCTGGCCGGAGGTGCTGTCCAGTGCCCCCATCATGCTCTGCCAGCGGTTCGAATCGAGGTTCGACATGGCGAAGATCATGATGAACATGGCCAGCAGCAGTCCGATGAGGTCGGTGAAGGTGACCAGCCAGGTCGAGGTCCCGGGCCCTCCGTCCGCATCGAAGGATTCACTGTCCAGCCAGGGTTCCAGGTCCGGGTTCGGCGCCGCGGACCCGGTTTCAGCGGTCGGTGCCGGCAAGGCGCGCGGCTGGTGATGGGCAAGTCCGAGGATCATTCTTCCGCTCCCCGCCCTCTTCGCGGATCTTCCTTCGACCGCGCGAAGTCGAGCCGCGCCGGCGGGGCTTCGGCGAAACGCAGGGCGAGGCGGACCTGCGCGTCCGGCACCTCGGCCGCCAATCCGGCAACAAGGCGATCCGCCGGAATGCCGGCGGACTTCAGAGCGCGCACCAGCCGCGCCGACAGTCGTGCGGGTCCGCGCCGCTCGTCCGCATCGCCAGCGAGCCGCGCCTTGATCAGGACTTCGACCTCATAGTAGAGGCCGCGCATCTCTTCGGCCTGCCTCAGCGTAGCGCCCAGCCGGTCGAGCAACGCCGCGCCCTCTGCCGTCACAGTGCCGTCCGCGGGCTGAAGCAGTGCCTCCAAAGGCAGATCCAGCCTGAACGAAAGAGCGCCCGGCGCGTCCTCGCCATCGGCGAGCGGCAAGGCCGACCCGAATATGCGGCCGATCTTCTCGATCAGCGGGCCAACCCCTTCGAGCGGACCGACCGTCGGCTGGCCACCGGCGCCTGCGGCCTCGTCGCCGCCGTGGATCAGTCCCTGAAAGCTGCGCTTGACGCTGTCGATGACCGCATCGCTGCGCTCGACGCCCTGATCGGCCATGGTGGTCAGCACGATGAAGAAGGCCAGAAGCATAAGCTTCAGGCTGAGCAACGCGATGAGATTGCGATCCCCCGCCTTGGCGAGGTGCGGACCGCGCCCGTCCGCCATGACGGCCTAGTCGAAGCCCAGCAGCGCGTCGATATCGGCCTGGCTGATGCCTTCGCCGTCCTTGGCCGGGCCGTTTATGAGATGATCGTCGACGCGCTTGGCCTCGTTTGACCCGGCCTGTCTTTCCGCAGAACCTTTCCTGGGTTCGTCGGTCTGGACCGGCTGAAGATCGTCGCCGAACGCATCGAGCAGAGCCTCGACCTTCTTCTCGATCTGCTGCAGTGCGGTGACCACCTTGGTGATCCGCTGTCCCGTGATGTCCTGGAAGCCGCAGGCTTCGTAGATCGCCGTAACGTGCCCCGTGATCCGTTCCGCAAGCTCGGCCGGCATCTCCTGGGCGAGAGCTTCAATCGCCTCGACCGCCTCGAAGATGGCGTTGGTGGCCTGTTCGGTCGCGCCCACGACGGCGCTCAACTCGTCCGTTGCGGTGGGCAGGTGTTCACTGGTGATGTCGTGCGGTCGCAGGTCGGCAATCTCGCAGCGTGCCGCGTTGATGTAGCGGGAGAGCTGCTCGATCTCGGCGTAGATCTGCAGGTTTACCGAGGTCGCCCCGTCGTTCATCGAGCGCAGGATGCTGTGCACGATATCGATGACGTCCTGGGCCTCGATCTCGTCGGTCGTCTTGTCGAGGCCTTGCAGTTTCTGCGCCACTTCGGTCTTCAGGTCCGGTGCCGCCATCTTGATTCCTGCTTTGGTTAGTCTATGGCACTTCGGCGAGTTCCAGGCGCGGACCGGTGACCCGGCGACCCGGATGCCTAGAAGTTACCGAGTACGGCGACCAGCTTGCTCTTCAGAGTCGCCGCATTGAACGGCTTGACGATGTAGTTGTTGACCCCGGCCTGCTTTGCCGCAACCACGTTCTCGGTCTTGCTCTCGGCAGTGATCAGGATGAACGGCGTGTCCTTGAGCTTGGCATCGGCACGGACCTCGGTGAGCAGCTGATAGCCGCTCATGGGCTCCATGTTC
>CAZDBC010000263.1:0-1816 GCA_964503295.1 uncultured Kiloniellaceae bacterium
GCGACATCAACGCCGGGCCGTACGACGACTTCATCCAGACCGACGCCTCGATCAACCGCGGCAACTCGGGCGGCCCGCTGTTCGACGTCGACGGCGAGGTGGTGGGCATCAACACCGCCATCTACTCGCCGCAGGGCGGGTCGATCGGCATCGGCTTCGCGGTGCCCGCTGCCATAGCAAAACCGGTGATCGAGCAGCTCAAGGAGTTCGGCCGCACCCGCCGCGGCTGGCTGGGCGTGCGCATCCAGACCGTGACCGACGAGATCGCGGAGAGCCTGGGCCTGCCCGAGGCGCGCGGCGCGCTGGTCGCCAGCGTCACGGAGGACGGCCCGGCGAAGGACGCGGGCATCCAGCAGGGCGACGTCATCCTGCGCTTCGACGACAGGCCGGTGGAAGAAATGCGCGAGCTGCCGCGGCTCGTCGCCGAGACCAAGGTCGGTTCGACGGTCCCCGTCGAGGTCTGGCGCGACGGAAGCAAGGTGGGCGTGAACGTCACCCTCGGCGAGCTCGAGCAGTTCGAGCAGGAGGCCGCGGCCGAGACGCCGGAGGCGGCCCCGGAGACCGCGCCACAGACCTCGGAGACGCTGGGCATGTCGCTGTCGACGCTGACGCCCTCGTTGCGCGAGCAGTTCGAGATCGCTCCCAATGTCGAGGGCGTGCTCGTCACCGACGTCGACCCGGCCTCCAACGCCGGCGAGAAGGGCATCCGGCCGGGCGACATCATCGTCGAGATGAACTCCGATCCGGTGCAGAGCCCCGACGAGGTCGAGGCCAAGATCGACGAGGCCCGCTCTGCGGGCACGCGCACCGTGCTGCTGTATGTCGAGCGCGGCGGCGAGCGCCGTTTCGTGGCGCTGCGGCTGGGGTAGGGTCGCGTTTCAGCCGGCGGTCAGGCTCAGCGACAGCAGGCCGTCGGCCAGCTTGGGCTCGAACCAGGTCGACTTGGGCGGCATGATCTGGCCGGCGTCGGCCACAGCGAGCAGGTCGCTCATCGCCGTCGGGTAGAGCGCGAAGGCCGCCGCCATTTCGGCGCGGTCCACCAGCGTGGCCAGCCAGTCGAGCCCACGCACGCCGCCGACGAAGTCGATGCGCGGATCGGTGCGGGGGTCCTGGATACCCAGGATCGGTGCCAGGATGCGGTCGGTCAGCACGCTGACGTCGAGGCGCGCGACCGGCGGGGCGTCGGGCGCGATCGGTTCCTTGGGCCGCAGCCGATACCAGCGTCCCTCGAGATAGAGGCCGAATTCGTGCGCCTGCGAGGGCCGCGCCGGGGCGTCGCTCGGCGTGACCTGGAACCGCTCGCCCACGGCGGCGAGGAACGCCGCCGGCTCACGCCCACCCAGGTCGCGCACCACCCGGTTGTAGTCTAGGATGCGCATCTGGTCCTCGGGGAACGACACCGCGAGGAAGCGCATGCAGGGGGCGTCGGGACGGAAAGCGGGGTCGTTCCGGCGCCGGTGCTCGGCGATGCGCGCGGCGGCGGCGGCGCGGTGATGGCCGTCGGCGATGTACAGCGCCTCGGTCGCCTCGAAAGCATCCGCCAGCGCCTCGAACGCCTCGCCGCCGGTTATCGCCCAGATCCGATGCACCGCGCCGTCGGGCGTGGTCGCCTGAAAGTCGGGCTCACCTGCGTCGGCCGCATGGGCCGCGGCGTCGTCGATGGCGGGGTCGGGGCGATGGGCCAGCATGACCGGCCCGGTATGCGCGCCCACGGCCTCGATCTGGCGCACCCGGTCGTCTTCCTTGGCCGTCCGCGTCAGCTCGTGCTTGCGGATGGCGCCCATTTCGTAGGCCGCGACCGAGGCGGTGTTGACCA
>CAZDBC010000263.1:1826-5389 GCA_964503295.1 uncultured Kiloniellaceae bacterium
GGCGCCGCCCGCGATTCCGGTCTGGACGTGGCCGTCGAGAGTGATGCGGTAGACATAAAGCGCCGGCCGCGCCTCGCGTCGCAGAACGCCGGCATCCAGCATGCCCTGCATCGCCGCGCCGGCCTGGGCGTAGGCCTCGTCCCCGTGCGGGTCGGCGCCGTCGGGGAGGTCGATCTCGGGCCGCGATACGTGCAGGAACGACCAGGGCCGGTCCCGCGCCATCGCGCGAGCCTCCTCGGTGCTCATCACGTCGTAGGGCGGGGCGGCCACCTGCTGTGCGCACTCGGTGTCCGGGCGCAAGGCGCGGAACGGCGCCAGAATCGGCACGCGCGCTTCGGTCGCCGGGGCGGCCTCGGCGGCTTGACTGGCTGACACGGGACATACCCCCTAAGGTTCGGGCCCCTTGGGATGGGGCCACGCGATTTCGCGAATGTCGGACAACGACCTCAGCATAGGGGCCATTGTGCAGTGCGGCAAGAACCGTAACCGGCCGCCGGTGCTCGTGGTGACGGGACCGACCGCCTCGGGCAAGTCGGCGCTGGCGCTGGCTGCCGCTCGGGCATTCCGCGGTACGGTCATCAACGCCGACAGCATGCAGGTCTACCGCGAGCTGCCCGTGCTGGCCGCCGCGCCGGGCGCAGCGGAGCGGGCAGCGGCGCCGCATGCGCTCTACGGCGTGCTCTCGGCAGCGGAGCCGTGCTCTGTGGGCCGCTGGCGGCATATGGCGTTCGCCGCCATAGACCACGCTCTTGCCGCCGGGCGGCTCCCGATCGTCGCGGGGGGCACCGGCCTCTATCTCAAGGCCCTGATGGAAGGGCTGGTCGATATCCCGCCGGTGCCGCGCGCTGTCCACAGCGCCAGCCGCGCGCGGATGGAGCACATGGGGCCCAGGGCGTTCCACCACGCGCTGGCCGCGCGCGATCCCGCGACTGCGGCGAGGCTGCGCCCGTCCGACCGCCAGCGGCTGATCCGCGCCTGGGATGTGCTCGAGGCCACCGGCCGGGGGCTCGCCGACTGGCAGGCCGACCGGCCCGAGCCGCCATCGGTACGCTTCACGACCCTAGCGCTCCTGCCGCCGCGCGAGGCGTTGTACCCGGCGTGCGACGCCAGGCTGGACGCCATGATCGCGGCCGGTGCGCTCGAGGAGGTGCGGCGCCTGATGGCGATGGACCTGGACCCGGCGCTGCCGGCGATGAAGGCGGTGGGCGTGCCCGAGCTCATGGCCCATTTGCGCGGCGATTGCCGGCTCGACGATGCGCTGGCCGCGGCGCGCACCGCCACAAGGCGCTACGCCAAGCGCCAGATGACCTGGCTGCGGCATCAGATTCGTCCGGATTTCACTCTCGAAGCGCAATTTTCCAAAAGCCGTAAGGCGGAAATTTTTTCGTTTATTCGCTCCGCCCTGTTGACCGCCGCCGACTGAGGGGCTAGGAAAGCGTTTGATCGCCGGTTCGCACCTGCACCATCGCGGGTGCGAACCGGCGTGACTCTTTCGGGAGATCGAGGCGGCACGGCGACGAGGCGTGTCGTCCGCACGTCACGCTTGCAGGGAATGGAGCCATGTCCACCGACGCGATGACCGGATCCGAGATCGTCCTCAAGGCCCTGGCCGATCAGCAGGTCGACGTCATCTTCGGCTATCCCGGCGGCGCCGTCCTGCCGATCTACGACGCCATGTTCAAGCAGAACGCGGTGCGCCACATCCTGGTCCGGCAGGAGGGCGGCGCGGTACACGCGGCGGAGGGCTACGCGCGCTCCACCGGCAAGGTCGGCGTGGTGCTGGTCACGTCGGGGCCGGGCGCGACCAACGCGGTCACCGGGCTGACCGACGCCCTGATGGACAGCATCCCGCTGGTCTGCCTGTGCGGCCAGGTGCCGACCCACCTGATCGGCAACGACGCCTTCCAGGAGGCCGACACCACGGGCATCACGCGGCCCTGCACCAAGCACAATTATCTGGTCCAGCGCATCGAGGACCTGCCGAGGGTGATGCACGAGGCGTTCAACGTGGCGCGCAGCGGCCGGCCCGGCCCGGTGGTCATCGACCTGCCCAAGGATGTGTTGCAGGCGGTGGGCGCCTACGAGGCACCCAACGGCGAGCACACCCGCCGCTACCGCCCGCAGCGCCAGGGCGACCCGCGGCGCGTGGAGGAGGCGGTCGAGCTGATCGCCAAGGCCAAGCGGCCGGTGTTCTACTGCGGCGGCGGCGTGATCAACGCCGGACCCGAGGCGTCGGCGCGCCTGACCGAGTTCGTGCGCGAGACCGGCTACCCGGTCACGCTGACGCTCATGGGTCTGGGCGCCTATCCGGCCTCGGACAAGCAGTTCCTGGGCATGCTGGGCATGCACGGCACCTACGAGGCCAACCTGGCCATGTACGAGTGCGACGTGATGGTCAATATCGGCGCCCGGTTCGATGACCGGGTGACCGGCAAGCTCTCGGAGTTCTCGCCGCGCTCGAAGAAGATCCATGTCGACATCGACCCCTCGTCGATCAACAAGAACGTCGCGGTCGACGTGCCCATTGTCGGCGACGCGGGCGAGGTGTTGCGCCAGATGCTCGAGGTCTGGCACGCGCGCGAGTACAAGGCCGACAAAAAGGCGCTGACCGCCTGGTGGCGCAGGATCGACGAGTGGCGCGCCCGCGACTGCCTCGCCTACGAGCAGACGGGCGACGTGATCAAGCCGCAATACGCGCTCGAGCGGCTGCGCGAGCTGACCCGCGAGCGCGAAACCTTCATCACCACCGAGGTCGGCCAGCACCAGATGTGGGCGGCGCAGTTCCTGCCCTTCGACAAGCCCAACCACTGGATGACCTCGGGCGGGCTGGGCACCATGGGCTACGGTCTGCCGGCGGCGATGGGCGTGCAGGTGGCGCATCCCGACGCGCTGGTGATCGACGTGGCCGGCGAGGCCTCGATCCTGATGAACATGCAGGAAATGTCCACGCTGGCGCAGTACCGCCTGCCGGTGAAGATCTTCATCGTGAACAACCACTGGATGGGCATGGTCCGGCAGTGGCAGGAGCTGCTGCACGGCGAACGCTACGCCGAGAGCTACACCGACAGCCTGCCGGACTTCGTCAAGCTGGCCGAGGCCTACGGCGCCGTGGGCATCCGCGCCACCAGGCCCGGCGAGCTGGACGAGAAGATCCGGGAGATGCTGGAGACGCCGAAGCCGGTGATCTTCGACTGCTGCGTCGATCAGGTGGAAAACTGCTTCCCCATGATCCCCTCCGGCGCGGCCCACAACGAAATGCTGCTGGGACCTGGCGACCGCGCCGAGAAGCCGATCTCCGAGGAGGGCATGGTCCTCGTCTGATCGCCCTGGCGGAACGGGTTGCGCGCCACGCCGGCGACGGCTATCACGGCCGGGCGCGCATCCTCCTCCGGCCTTTGCAGGCTTTCACGATTTCCTACACACCACGAGTCGCCGGCCGTCAGGGTGCCGGCAAAGCATAAGAAACAGGCAGCGACGATGGCCAATTCCCCGCAAGACCTGCGCGCCGCCACGCACATCAAGCGCCACACCATCGCCGTCCTCGTCGACAACGAGCCCGGCGT
>CAZDBC010000264.1:0-5385 GCA_964503295.1 uncultured Kiloniellaceae bacterium
GGCCGCCGGTGTGATCGGTACCGGCCGCCCAGGCGCCGGCCGACAGGCCTGGGCCGGGGGCCGCTCCGCCCCGGACTTTTGGTCTTGTATCAGACCAGCCACCTGGGTAGCGTTTTTGGCCTTTCGCCGTTCGGCCCTGCCGGATGGCCGATTGGGGGACGATTACAGGAAACAAAGACCGGACCGAAGAGCCGAAAACGGCCCGCAACCGGTCGAAAGGGAGGAGTCCGAACATGCGTCTTCGCACCATGCTGTCCCACGCCTGCGCGGCGGTTGCCGTGGCGGGTTTCCTGTCCGCCGTGCCACCCTCGGACGCGGAGGCCCAGGAACGCGTCCGTTGGAAGATGGGCAGCGCCTATCCGAGCAAGCTCACCCAGCTCGGCACGCTGGGCGTCAGCCTGTCCGAGAAAGTCGAGAGAATCTCCGGGGGCAACATCCGGCTCCAGTTCTTCGAGCCCCACGCGCTGGTCCCGCCGCTCGAGATGTTCGACGCGATCGCCGCGGGCGCGCTCGACGCCGCCTGGTCGACGCCCGGCTACTGGTACGGCAAGGAGAAGGCGCTGGCGCTGTTCGCTGCCGTGCCCTTCGGCCCGAGCGCCGGCGAGTACGGCGCCTGGTTCTATTACGGCGGCGGCAAGGAGCTGTTCGAAGAGGTCTACGCCAAGCACAACATCAAGTCCGTCATGTGCGGCGTGATCGCGCCCGAGGCCTCCGGCTGGTTCCGCCAGGAGATCACAAGCGTCGAGGACCTCAAGGGGCTCAAGATGCGCTTCTTCGGCCTCGGCGCCGTGGTCATGGAGAAGATGGGCGTCTCGACGCAGCTGATCGCCGGTGGCGACATCTATCCGGCGCTGGAGCGCGGTTCGATCGACGCGACCGAGTACTCGATGCCGGCCATCGATCTCGACCTCGGCTTCCATCAGATCGCCAAGCACTACTACCTGCCCGGCTGGCACCAGCAGTCGACGCTGTTCGACCTGATGATCGCCCAGGACAAGTGGGACGCCTTGAGCGAGACCCAGCAGGCGCAGATCGAGGTCGCCTGCGGCGACAACTTCCGCGAAGGACTGACCGAAGGCGAGGCAATCCAGTTCTCGGCGCTTCAGGAACTGCGGGAGAAAGGCGTCGAGATTCACCGCTGGCCGCCCGAGATCCTCGACGCGCTGCGCAACGCCTGGGGCGAGGTCGTGGCGGAACTGACCGCCGAGGACGAAACCTTCGCCAGGGTCTGGGCCTCGCTTTCCGAGTTCCGCGAGAACTACAAGATCTGGAGAGAGATCGGCTACCTCGACTGAGCCGTCTTGAGCACGCGTGAGGAACGGCGCCGGGGCCCGGGCAATCGGGTTCCGGCGTCATCGCGTCCGGCACCAGCGCGGCCGGCCGGACGCGCCGCGATGCCGGCGGCCCGGGGCCCACGGCGACGGGTGGCGTCATGGAACTCCTCGTAAGGATCAGCGATGCCATAGACGCGCTGGTCGGCCGCATCGCCAAGGTCGCGGCCTGGGCGGGCGTCGCCCTGATCGTGACCACGGTCTTCGACGTTGTGACCCGGCGCTTCCTGGTGCTCGGCTCGACCAAGCTCCAGGAGGCGGAATGGCATTTTCACGTCATCCTGTTCGCCTTCCTGATCGGCTACGCCTACATCAAGGACAGCCACGTCCGCATCGATCTCGTCCGTGAGCGCCTGGGCGAGCGCATCCAGTGGTGGATCGAGGTCTTCGGCTGCCTCTTCTTCCTCCTGCCCTACTGCGCTCTCGTCATCTACTTCTCCTACGACTTCACTCTGCGCTCCTTCGAGATCGGCGAGATCTCGGCCTCGGCCACCGGCCTGCCCTACCGTTGGGCCATCAAGGCGGTCGTCCCGATCGGCTTTTCCCTTCTCGCGCTCAGCGGGATCGCGATCCTGCTGCGCAAGCTGGTGCAGCTCTTCGGTCCGCCCGAATTGCGCACGCGAGTGCACGCGGTCGAGAAAGCCGAGGTCGAGCATCTCGACGAGATTGCCACGGGCGAGGAGCCGCCGCGCTAATGGGCGACTTCTACATCGAGGACTACCTGCCGCTGTTCATGTTCGCGGCACTCGGCCTGCTGCTCTTTTCCGGTTATCCGGTCGCCTTCGTCCTCGGCGGCATCGGCCTCGCCTTCGGCTTCATCGCGATGCTCTGGGACGTGTTCTCGTTCATCCAGTTCTTCAACATCGTGCCGCGTATCTGGGGCGGCATCGCCGAGAACCTGGTCCTGACCGCCATTCCGATGTTCATCTTCATGGGCACCATGCTGGAGCGCAGCGGCGTCGCCAACGACCTGCTGTACTGCCTGCAGGTTGTGCTGCGCCGGGTGCCGGGCGGCCTTGCGCTCTCGGTCACGCTGATGGGCACGATCATGGCCGCGACCACGGGCATCATCGGCGCTTCGGTGGTGATGATGACCCTGCTCGCCCTGCCCATGATGGTAAAACGCGACTATTACGTTCCCCTGGCAACCGGCACCATCGCCGCCTCGGGCACGCTCGGAATCCTCATCCCGCCCAGCATCATGCTGGTCATCATGGCCGACCTTCTGGCCAGGTCGGTCGGCAACCTCTTCGTGGCCGCGATCTTCCCGGGCTTCATTCTGGCCGGGCTCTACATGCTGTTCATCCTGATCCGCTGCGGGTTCAAGCCGACGCTCGCGCCGCCCCTGCCCGACGAACAGGGGCCGCAGTCGACGGCGGGCGTCTGGCTGCTGGTGTTCAAGAGCTTCATCCCCCCGATTTTCCTGATCTTCCTGGTGTTGGGCTCGATCCTGTTCGGCTGGGCGACGCCGACCGAGGCGGCCGGCGTCGGCGCCGCCGGCGCCACGCTGCTCGCCGTGCTCAACCGCAAGCTGACCTGGCCGGTCCTCAAGGATGTGGTCGAACGCTCGGCCCTGACCGGCGGCATGCTGTTCGGCATCTTCCTGGGCGCGACCTGCTTTTCCTACGTGTTCCGGGCGCTCGGCGGCGACTGGCTGGTGATCGACATCGTCGAGTCGTTCGAGCTCGGCTCCTGGGGACTGCTGCTGTTGCTGATGGGGATCGTCTTCTTCCTTGGCTTCTTCTTCGACTGGATCGAGATCACGCTGATCGTGCTCCCGGTCTTCGCGCCGATCATCGAGCTGCTCGACTTCGGCGATCATGTGGCCAAGGTCGACGTGGTCTACTGGTTCGCGATCCTGATCGCGGTCAACCTGCAGACCTCGTTCCTGACGCCGCCGTTCGGCTTTGCGCTGTTCTACATGAAGGGCGTGGCGCCGCCGGAGGTGCGGATTCAGCAGATCTACCGGGGCATCGTGCCCTTCGTCCTGCTCCAGCTCTGCGGCCTCGGCCTGGTGATGGCCTTCCCGGAGATCGCGCTATGGCTGCCGCGGCAGCTTCTGAATTAGCGATCGGCACGACAGGATTTGCGAAAGCGAAATGACGCGGCCTTGAAGGCGCGCGCCGTGGCCGTCGTGGTCGGGAGCGTCCGGCCGGGGGCCGGCCGGGTCAGGCGGCGAGCTGCTGCAGCTTGCTCATGAGATACTCGAGGTCGTCCTCGGCCATCATGTGATAGTCCTCGTAGTAGGTGAGGACGCGCTGCAGGGTCCGGCGCAGGAAGCGGTCGCGGTCGTTTATGCCGCCGTCGAACTCGGTCTCGTGGGAGACGTCGACGCCGGCGCGAAAGGCGGGCAGAAGCTGCTGGGGCATATTCGCCTTGAGGCAGATCGACTGCAGCCCGAGCGGACCTTCGTCGTGGATCAGCAGGCGGGCATTCGCGATCGGCGTACCGGCAAGACGCGCCAGGCCGTACTCGAAGAACTTGATGTCGCCCATGCACAGCGCACGCAGCAGCAGCGAGGGGGTGAGGCGGCCGTTGACGTGCATCTGCTCGACCATGGCCTCCAGCTCCTTGTCGCTGGAGCCCTCGCTCAACAGGGTCACGGTCGCGCGCTCGCGCGCCTGCATGACGATATTGGCCACCTTGTTGGCCGAATGGTCGTGCTTGGCGACCAGGACCTCCTGAAGCTGCTTGGTCAGGGCGCTCAGCAGCTGCTCGGAGATCGCCGCGGGAAGGTTGGGGCGGCGCGCCAGGGAATCGGAGACCGCCTCGACGCCGCGATACCGGGCCAGGACCAGCCGCAGGGCCTTCTCGGACAGCTCGGCGCCCTCGTTGGCGACGAGGCGTGCCACGGCGGTCTCGTTGCCGGTGTCGATCAGGGCATCGGCGACGGCGCCGGAGACGTAGCGGCGCTCGGCGATCGCAACCTGCTTTGCGTGATTGTTCTGGCGCACAATCTCGATCAAATCCTGATCGGTGAGCACCTCGGAGAACTTGAGCATGGGCAGCGCGACCGATTCCACGTCGCGCGCCAGGGCCAGGGCGAGATCGTGCGGCAGGTCGGGGGCCGAGCGCAGATGGGCCGCCAGGGCCTCGCGCACGCGCACCTCGGCGTCCTTGACCAGGGCGCGGAAGATGTCCTCGGCCAGCCTGCGCTCACTTTCGCTCAGGGTCTGGCGCTCATACTGCTGAGCGATCTTGCCGCTTGTCTCGATCCGGGCCTGAGGCGACGGGTCCGCCAGAAGCCTGGCGACATCGGACTTGGACAGGCCTGCTGAAGTTTCGATCATGGCAACGTCCGCGAGAAGCTGCGAGGGCCGCCGCGTCCGGCCGGCTACCTTGGGGCGGTGGGGACGGGAAACTGCGGCCTTTCGCCTTTGCGCCAGTATCGACTCAGAGCGTTAAGCCCCGATTAACGGCTCGCCTCTTCAGCCCCTCGCCGCCGCGGCGTTGGCCGCGGGAACGGCCCCGTCTTCGCGGGCCAGCGCCTCGGCCGCCAGGGCGCGCACCTGGTCCTCCAGCGAAATGTCCATGTAGGACGTCACCTCGAGCTCGCGGTCCTCGTAGACGTTGCGATCCGGATGCTCGGCGATCCAGGCGGCCACGCGCTCGTCGCGCCGCCGCACCAGGTCGACGATCTGCGGCCGGAAAAGGCGGACCAGGGCGGTGATCCAGCGGTTGACCGGCCACGAGGGCTGGGTGTGCTCGATGGCGAAGCGGTCGAGCAGCCGGCAGACGTCCGCGCCCGCATACCAGACCTCGCCGGTCACCCAGCGGTTCACGGTGAACAGCCGATATGGCACACCCTCCGGCGTCATGGAGATCGCGACCAGATGGCTGAGCGCGTCGTCCGGATCGTCGGGCATGCGGAAATCGGGCACCGGCGCCGGGGCGATGCCGGCCGGCATGCCCTTGGGCCGCAGGAAGGTGTGGAAGTGTCCGTGCTCGCCCGCGAAGCGTTCGGCGGCGGCGTGAGCGTGATAGTAGTACTGGCTGTGGGATTCGCGGTCGTAGACGTCCCCCGGCGGGTAATGGTCCCACTCGAAGAAGGTCT
>CAZDBC010000265.1:0-5382 GCA_964503295.1 uncultured Kiloniellaceae bacterium
ATCCGCACCCGCACCGGCGGCAGCACGTTCAAGAACCCGCCCGGCATGAAGGCCTGGCAGTTGATCGAGCGGGCGGGTTGCCGCGGACTGCGTCGGGGCGGCGCCATGGTCTCCGACCTCCACTGCAACTTCCTGATCAACACAGGTTCGGCGAGCGCGGCCGATCTGGAAGACCTGGGCGAGGAGGTACGCGCGAGGGTGCGCGCGGCCTGCGATGTCGAGCTGGACTGGGAGATCCGCCGCATCGGTCGGCGTCCGGACGTGCCGGCAGGAGGCGGGGCATGAGCCGGTCGGTCGTCGTGCTCATGGGGGGCGTTTCGGCCGAGCGCGAGGTCTCGCTGGTCAGCGGCGCGGCCTGCCTGCAGGCCCTCAAGGCCGCCGGCTACGACGCGCGCGGATTCGATGTCGGACACGATATCGGCGCCCTGCTGGCCGCTCTCACGCCGCCGCCCGACGTCGTATTCAACGCGCTGCACGGGCGCTGGGGCGAAGACGGCTGCATGCAGGGTCTGCTCGGGCTGATCGGCCTGCGCTACACCCATTCGGGCGTGCTGGCCTCGGCGCTGGCCATGGACAAGCAGGTCGCCAAACGGGTCGTCGGCGGCGCCGGCGTGATCAGCCCCGAGGGCTTCGTGGTCGAGCGCGACCGGCTCGCCAACGGCGACGTGATGGAGCGTCCCTACGTGGTCAAGCCGCTGCGCGAGGGTTAGAGCGTCGGCGTGCGCATCGTGCTGCCCGGCGACAACGCGCCGGTGCTGACCGAGGAGATGAGCCGGCTGCAGGGCGCCTTCCTGGTCGAGCGCTACATTGCGGGCCGTGAGCTGACCGTCGGCGTGATGGGCGACCGGCCGCTGGCCGTCACCGAGATCCGGCCGGCCCAGGGGTTCTACGATTACAAGGCCAAGTACACCGAGGGCCGTGCCGTCCACCAGGTGCCGGCCCAGGTTCCAAACGACATCGCGGAGCAGGCCATGGCGGCCGCGCTGGCTGCCCATCAGGCGCTCGGCTGCCGCGGCGTCAGCCGGTCCGACTTCCGCTACGACGACAGCGCGCCCGGGTCGGGGCGGCTCTACTACCTGGAAACCAATACCCAGCCCGGGATGACGCCACTCAGCCTGGTTCCGGAGCAGGCGAGCCATCTGGGCATCAGCTTCGAAGACCTCTGCAGCTGGATGGTGGAGAACGCCGCATGCGACTCCTGAGACTGTCTCTCGGCGGACGCAAGACCGCACCGGCCAAGGGCCGGGGGCGCCGCGGCACGCGCCGGAGCGCGCGGCGGCGCCGGCCGCTGCTGCCCGCCTGGCTGACTTGGCGCCGCGGCGCGGCGGTGGCCGCTGTGTTGTCAGTGGCGGGCGGCGCCTGGTGGTTGCACGAGACACGCGCCGTCGAGCGCGCGGCCGCGGCAATGAACGAGAAGCTGCTCGCGTGGAGCGGCGAGGCGGGCCTGCGCGTCGACGAGGTGCTGATCGAAGGCCGCACGCGCAGCACGCCCGAGGCCATACTCGCCGCCCTCGATGTCGCCCGCGGCACGCCGATCCTCGCCATCGATCCGGACGCCGCGCGCGCCAAGCTGGAGGCCCTGCCCTGGATCGCCAGCGCGGCGATCGAGCGGCGCCTGCCCAACGTGCTTTACCTGCGGGTGGTCGAGCGCGAGCCGATGGCCTTGTGGCAGCTCGACGGCCAGATCCGCCTGATCGATCACGGCGGCGCCGTCATTCCGGACGTCGACCCACGCCGCTTTGCCGACCTGCCGTTGGTGGTCGGCCCTGACGCGCCGCGCCATGCACGCGCTCTGATCCGCCTGCTCGCGCGCGAACCCGAGCTCGAGTCGCTGGTAGTGGCGGCGGTCCGCATCGGTGGCCGGCGCTGGAATCTGCGCCTGGACAGCGGCGTCGACGTGCGCCTTCCCGAAGGCGAAATCGACAAGGCCTGGACCCAATTCGCCCGCATCCAGCGCGAGCACGACCTTCTGGGCCGGGACGTGAGCGTCATCGACCTGCGTCTGCCCGACCGCCTGATCGTCCGCACGGTCCCGGCCTCCGCGCCCGGTGCCGACGACGATGGCGAGAACACCTGAGATACGGCCGAGGAACGCGAGGGGGAACGGCAGCGAACATGGCGAAGACCCGCAACGGACTGATCGCGGCACTCGATGTCGGCAGCAGCAAGATCTGCTGCTTCATTGCCGATGCACAGGGCGAGGCTGCGCCGAAGGTTGTCGGAATCGGCCAGCAGATCAGCCACGGCGTGCGCGCCGGTGCCGTGGTCGACATGGCCCGGGCGGAGAACGCGATCCTGAATGCCGTGCACGCGGCCGAGCAGATGGCGGGCGAGACGATCGGGCGGGTCGTGGTCAATCTCACGGGCGGATACCCGGCCTCAAGCACCATCGGCGTCGAGATCGCCCTCAACGGCCACGAGATCAGCGACAGCGACCTGCGACGTGCCCTCGAGCAGGGCTATCAGGTACAAACGCTCGAGCAGGAGAACGGCAGCGACCGGCAGCTCATCCACAGCATCCCGACCGGCTTCAGCATCGACGGCAGCCGCGGCATCCGGGATCCGCGCGGCATGTTCGGCGACCACCTCGGTGTCAGCATGCATCTGGTCACGGCCGGTGCCGGAGCCGTCCGCAACCTTTCGACCTGCGTCCAGCGCTGTCACCTCGATATCGCGGGTCTGGCGGTGTCGCCCTACGCCTCGGGTCTCGCCGTGCTGGTCGAGGACGAGATGGATCTCGGCGTGACGGTCATCGACATGGGCGGCGGCACGACCGGCATCGCCGTGTTCCGCGAGGGCAAGGCGATCTTCACCGACGTGATCGGGGTCGGCGGCAACCACGTCACCAACGACATCGCCCGCGGCCTCTCGACCGCCGTGGTCCATGCCGAGCGCCTGAAGACGCTCTATGGCCATGCCATGGCCAACAGCGCCGACGACCACGCCATGATCGACGTGCCGCAGATCGGCGAGGAGGACGAGGAGCCGGCGCACCGGGTCCCGCGCTCGCTGCTGGTCAGCATCATCCAGCCCCGGCTCGAGGAAACCTTCGAGCTGGTGCGCTCGCGCCTCGAGGCAAGCGGCATGGACCGGCTCGGCGGCCGGCGCGTCGTCCTGACCGGCGGCGCCTCAGAGCTTCCGGGCCTGCGCGACCTCGCGGCGCTGATACTCGACCGTCAGGTCAGGATCGGCCGGCCGCTCAGGATCCGCGGCCTGGCCGAGGCAACCGCCGGGCCGGCCTATGCCACCTGCAGCGGCCTGCTGCACTACGCGCTCGGCGAGGAGATCGACTGGCCGGTGCAGGTCACGGCCGGCGCGCGCAAGGGCTGGCCGGGAAGCCCGGCCCTGTCGATGGGATCAGGCAAGGACGGCGGCCTCATGGGCCGCGTGGGGGAATGGCTGCGTGAACATTTCTGATCGACGGAGATCCGGCCGTCCCGGCCGCATCGGGACATTCATCAGCGGGCCGATGGGGCGGTTCGCAACATCACTTTCGGGCCATCGGAGGGACAAATGACGTTGAATCTCAATCTTCCAGAAGCGGGCAGCGAGTTGAAGCCGCGCATTACGGTGATCGGCGTCGGCGGCGCCGGCGGCAACGCAGTCAACAACATGATCCAGGGCAACCTGGACGGGGTCGAGTTCCTGATCGCCAACACCGATTCCCAGGCGCTCAAGCAGTCGCTGTGCTCCAGCACCATTCAGCTGGGACGGCACGTCACGCAAGGGCTCGGCGCCGGCTCCCGCCCCGACGTCGGCCGCGCCGCCGCCGAGGAAGCGATGGACGAGATCCTGTCGCACATCGAAGGCGCCAACATGCTGTTCATCACCGCCGGAATGGGCGGCGGCACCGGCACCGGGGCCGCGCCGGTGATCGCCCGGGCCGCACGAGAGGCGGGCCTGCTGACCGTCGGCGTGGTCACCAAGCCGTTCCATTTCGAGGGCGTGCACCGCATGCGCATCGCCGAGAACGGCATCAACGACCTCGCCGAATACGTCGACACCCTGATCATCATTCCCAACCAGAACCTCTTTCGCGTCGCGAACGAGAAGACGACCTTCGCCGACGCCTTCAAGATGGCCGACAACGTGCTCAATTCGGGCGTTCGCGGCGTCACCGACCTGATGGTCAATCCGGGCCTGATCAATCTCGACTTCGCCGACATTCGCTCGGTCATGTCGGAGATGGGCAAGGCGATGATGGGCACCGGCGAGGCCGCGGGCGACAACCGGGCGATCGAGGCGGCGGAGGCGGCGATCTCCAATCCGCTGCTCGACGACGTCTCGATGAAGGGCGCGCGCGGCGTCCTGATCAACATTACCGGCGGACCCGACCTGACCCTGTTCGAGGTCGACGAGGCGGCCAACCGCATCCGCGACGAGGTCGATCCGGAGGCCAACATCATCTTCGGCTCGACCTTCGACCCCGAGATCGAGGGCAGCATGCGGGTCTCCGTGGTGGCGACCGGCATCGATGTCGACGCCGCCACTTCCCCGCGGCCGGTCACTCTCAGCGTGGTCGGGGGACAGGCCAGCGCACGCCCGCTCGGCGGCGGGCCGCGCGACGAGCCGGCCGCGCCAAGCGGACCGGTCGCGGATGCCCCCGCGGGTGCCGACCGTCTCGCCGCGGGTCCGAGCCTCGAGGCCATCCCTGAGGCCGAGGGCGGCGCGACCGCCCGGGCCGATGGCGAGCCTGACCCGGACCCTGTCCGAGAGAGCGCGCGGGCGGAAGCCGACGCCTTCATTCCGCCGCCTCCGATAGAGCCGAATACCGCGCCGGAGGCCGCTTCGGCGCCGCGCCGGGAGGCCGACCCCTTCGCCGCCGCGGCCATGGCGAACGCGGCGCGGCAGAGCGCCCATGGTCCGGCCGCACCCAATCCCGCCGAAGCCTCGAATCCGCGCCGCGCCGGCCAGGGCCTCTTTGCCCGCATGGCCGACGGCGCGGCCCGGGCGATCAAGGCCGCGCATCACGCAGAAGGCGCTCGCGGCGGCTATGCCCAGCAGACCGTGCGATCGGGCCAGGCTGGCTCGGCGGGGGCTCATCGCCCGACGCCGAGCCTGCGCACCACGGCTTCGGCCCAGCTCGCGGAGCCGTTCGAATCGCCGGTGGCGTCCCCGGCCCGTTCGGATGCAGAGCCGGCCGAGACGGCAGTGCCCCGCGCGGAGCCGGCCGAACCCCGCCCGGCGCCGCGCGTCGACGCCAATGCCGGCCCGGCTCGCGAGCGGACGCTCGCCGAACCGCGGCCGGCGGCAAGCCGGGCAGAGGCCGATTCGGCCCCGGCCGGCACGCCGCGCGGCGCCGCGCAGCCCCGCTTGACCGGTCTCGATGCCCGCGAGCGGATCTCGCCTCACCAGAGCGAGGAGGATCTGCTCGACATCCCG
>CAZDBC010000266.1:0-5378 GCA_964503295.1 uncultured Kiloniellaceae bacterium
CCGGCGCTACGACTGGAAGACCGCAACCAGAGTCGAACGCGCCGATTTCGACGACGAGGAGCTGATGCAGCGGGTGTGGGAGACCGCCGACGAAGCTGTCGATCGACTCAATCGCCTGCTGTCCCGAACACTGGACTCCGGGTATCGCGGCGAACGCGCCGCACGAGACAGCGCCAACGGGCTTGTGGCGCTGGCAGCCGAGCTCGGTTTCGAGCCCTCAGCCCGACAGTCGCTCCGCACTGCCTTGGATATCGAACTGGACCGCACATTTGCCGTCACGGACGAACGGACGGCACGATGACGCCTCCGTCCCACGGCCTTGGCCTTTCTCTCGCGGAGCCGGGGCTCGAAGGTTACATGAGCAAGGTTGACCAAGCCTTGGCGGACGGGCTTCGGCCGGTGGTCATCCACTGCGCCGGGCACACGATGGACGCCTCCTGCGACCAACCGACAATGGAGGAACTGGTTCGCGCGCTGCGAGAACGCCGGCCAAATGTCTCCTGTTCGAGCGGATCGCGCAGTAGAGAAGTGCCGGGAGAGCTGCATTCCGACGCCATCCACGTCCTGCTCGGTGCCGAAGACGCCGTCGCGGAGTTGCTCCTGTCATTTCTCGACCTGCCGTCCGGGATGGTCGTAGCTCCCCGCAAAAACGGGGTCGGACTGGACAGTCCGCTGTTCCTCGTATCTGTTCCCAAGGCCGGTACGCACCTCCTGCTGCAGCTCGCCCGGGTGCTCGGCTTTGCCGACGGCGGTGCACACGAAGGCGACGTGACGCCGGGCGCCTGGTTCTATGTCGAGTACTCGAACGCGCACACGGCGGCCGACGACTTTTTCATCGATTCGGTCCGCCGCAGCCCGTTCGGCAATCGCGGCCATCCGGCTCTCAGCGCCCCGATCCTCTTCGCCTATCGCTACCCGCCGGATATCCTGCTGTCCGAGGCACACTATTACCACCGGCCCGGCAACAGCCCCTTCGCCGGCTACCTCGCCGGTCTGTCGCTCGAGGAGCGCCTGCTGCGGCTGGCCGACGACCCCTTCCTGTTCGGCCGCTTCCGTGATCGCCTCGCCCGGTTCGTCCCATGGCTCAGTTTTCCGAACGTGATCCCGGTATCGTTCGAGGAGCTGGTCGGCGGAGCGGCCGGCGGCTCGGACGAGGCACGCCGGCGACTCCTCTGGTCGCTGCTGTTGAAGCTGCGCGTGCCCGGAGACGTCGACGGGATCATCGATAACCTGTCGGACCGATCCGGCGAGACCTTCCGCGAGGGCCGCGTCGGCCGCTCACTTGATGAGTTGCCCGCAACGGTGCAAGCCGCCCTGGCGAGCCAGCCCCAGGACGTCATGGCGGCGTTCGGCTATCCAGCGATCGAACCCGGCGGCACCGACATGACCGGACGGTCGCTGCTCTCATGGCGGCGGGAGGAACACCTGCGCCGCCCCCTCGTGGTTCCGCCCGCAGCCAGCGACGAACAGCCCATCCTGGTCGAGACCGACTACCTCGGCTTCAACATCATCCGTTATCGCGGTCGTTATTTCGGCCTGTCTATGGCGGCCGGACCACTGGACCTCACGACGATGACCGAGACAGCGTTGAACCGACTGCTCAACCACACCCACATCGGAGGGCTGCGCCGCCGGCTCGTGGCGGCGATGCTGCTGGAAGACGACAGCTTTCTCGGTGACCTGCGCGGCAGGCTTGAACTCGACTGATCTCTACCGCTTTATGAAACCGCTCTACGAACCCGACTATCCGTCCTTTTCGCCGCACGACCGGCGCGCACTCCTCGAGCTCGTGAAGCGGATCGAGGCACGCCGGGTACTGGAGATCGGGAGTTGGCTGGGCGGCGGCAGTACGCAGGCCCTCGCAAGCACAGGAGCCAACGTCTTCTGCCTGGATCACTGGCAGGGCTCACCGGGTGTCGCAGGACATAGGGAGATCGTCGAGCGGTTCGATGTCCTCGGCACATTCATGAGAAATGTCGCGCCGGTCAGGGAGCGGATCCGGATCCTTGTGATGGACAGCGCCGAAGCCAGCCAGATTCTCGCCGATGCGAGCTTCGATCTGGTCTTCATCGATGCCGATCACTCGTACGACGCGACCTTGCGCGACATCCGCGGGTTCGCGAGCAAGGTGCGTCCGGGCGGCATCCTCTGCGGTCACGACTGCGAGGGCCGTCCGGACGACTACGGCCGGGCTCTGCTCGAGGCCAACAAGGCGGCCGACTGCATCCCCGCCGAACGCTTCCCGCAGATCCACCCGGGGTGCATCCTGGCGGTCGACGAGGCCTTTGGCGGCAAGGCCAGACTGTTCGCGGAACAGCCCTTCGTCCAGGACGACGGCAGCCCGGCCTGCTCGACCATCTGGTACGTCGAGACGTGACGCTGGCCGGCGCCCCCGATGCCCGGTTAAGCCGTTGCCTCAACTCTTTGATCTCTCTTGATCTCTTGGCGATTAGATCCTCCACGCCTGGTCCATCCGGGCCGTGCATCAAGCCGCCCTGCCGACGGACCTGTCCCGACAGGAGGCGACCGTCCCGGCCCCTTGGGCCGCGTTCTTAAACATTTCTTAACGGCCGAATCCCTTGTAATACTTGGGCCAATAACAAAGGCGGGGCAGTAATGGCCGATCGGCCGGATCTCTTGCTCATCAATCCCGGCGGGCGCGACCGGATCTACCAGAATCTGGGCGACGATCTGACTGCGATCGAGCCGCCCCTCTGGTGCCGCCTGATCGCCGGCCACGCCCTCGATCGCGGCCGCAAGGTGGAAATTCTCGACAGCGAGGCGCTGAGCCTGGGGCCGGAGGCCCTGGCCGCGGCGGTGGCGGAGCGCCGGCCGATCCTTGTCGGCATGGTGGTGTTCGGGCATCAGCCCTCCGCCTCGACCCAGCAGATGGCGGCCGCGGGGGAGACCTGTCGGGCGATCAAGGAGGCCGCCCCGGACCAGCCGCTATTGATCCTCGGCGGTCACGTGGCCGCCCTGCCCGAGCGGACGCTGCGCGAGGAAGCGGTCGACTACGCCTGCAGCGGCGAAGGGCCGGAGACGGTCGATGCACTGCTCGACCTGCTCGTGGCATCCGACCGGCCAGGGATCGACGATCTGAGCAGGATTCCCGGGCTCGTCTGGTGGGATGAGAGCCGGATCCGGATCAATCCTGCCGCCCCGCTCATCACCGACCTCGATGCCGAGCTGCACGGCAATGCCTGGCACCTGCTGCCGATGGAACGCTACCGCGCCCACAACTGGCAGTGCTTCGGCGACCTTTCGCGCCGCCAGCCTTACGCCTCGATCTACACCAGTCTCGGCTGCCCCTATCGCTGCAGCTTTTGCTGCATAAACGCACCCTTCGGCACCAACCGCTATCGCATGCGCAAGCCGGCCGCCGTGGTGGCGGAAATCGAACACCTCTACCGGGACTACGGCGTCGCCACCTTCAAGATCATCGACGAGATGTTCGTGCTCAACGACCGGCACGTGACCGCGATCTGCGAGGGGCTGGCTGCCCTGCCCTTCGCGCGCGAGCTCAACATCTGGGCCTATGCGCGGGTCGACACGGTGAAGCCGGAGCGCCTCGCCCTGTTGCGCGCCGCGGGGATCCGCTGGCTGGCGCTGGGCATCGAATCGGGCAGTGCGCATGTGCGCGACGGTGCCGAAAAGTCGCTGGACCAAGACGACATCCGCGAGATCGTCAGGCGCATTCAGCTCGCCGACATCAACGTCATCGGCAATTTCATCTTCGGCCTGCCGGATGACGACCTGGAATCGATGCAGGCGACGCTCGACCTCGCAAAGGAGTTGAATTGCGAGTTCGCCAATTTCTACTCCGCCATGGCCTATCCCGGCTCCCCGCTCTACCGCCTTGCACTGGAGCAGGGCTGGACCCTTCCGGCGAGCTGGAGCGGCTTTTCCCAGCACAGCATCGACTGCACCCCGCTGCCGACGGAGCGACTGAGCGCAGCCGAGGTGCTCGCCTTCCGCGACAGGGCTTTCCACGACTATTTCGAGAGCCGCCGCTATCTGGACATGGTAACCCAGAAGTTCGGTCGGGAGACGCGCCGCCACATCGAGGCCATGACGCGCCATAGGCTGCGCCGCCGCCTGCTTGAAGAGCGGCCCGACGCGGCATGAGCCGGACGGCCGCGGCGGAGGAGTTGTGCGACGTCTTCGTCACGCACGCTTGGCGCTACCACTTGGACTGGACGGAGATGGGCAAGCTGCTCGACGGAGTCGAGGGCTTCGCCTGGCGCAATTTCAGCGTGCCCTGGCACGATCCGGCGCTGGCGCCAAGTACGGAGATCGGCGCGCGCCTGATCCGACAATGGTTGGAAACCCAGATCATCCCGGCGCACGGGGTCATCTTTCTCTATGGCGTCTATGCCGCCAAAAGCGCCCGCCGCTGGCTCGACCTTGAGCTCGAGATGGCGCGCGAGCACGGCAAGGGCGTGATCGGCGTGCCGCCGTTGGGCGCGGAGCCAGACAGCATAGACCGGCCGGAACTGGTCGACGAGATCGTCGCCTGGGACGGGGCCGCAGTCGCCGGCCGGCTGCGCCGCCTGCAGCGCGGGCTGTCGGCCTGACGGTCGGCGCTTTTGCGGTTCCCGGCGACGGGACAAGGGATATTCGCAGAGAGGCGAAGCGGCCTCATGCGACGAGGAGGAAAGGGGGCAGGTCATGACCGGCGACGTTGTTGTCACGCTGGCCAAGGGCGAGCGGCGGACGAAGCTCGAGGGGCGCGCGGTCCACTTCAGCGCGGCCCGGTGCTTCGCGCCTGACGCGCCTCGCGACACCGGCCCTTGCCTGGAGGTGCTTGCCGACTTCCTGCTTTCGCGGCCTGGCCTCGCGGTCTATGGCCGCACCGCCTTCCTCCGCGCTCTGGTCGAGACGCGCCCGGCCCTCGCGGAGCGGATCAAGGCGCTTATCGTCGACGAGCTCTCGGCGGACGAAGCATTCGAACTCGACGCCCCTGTCGTGGCCCACCCCGACGACCTGCCGCGGCAGGTGCGCACCGTCTTTCTCGCCGAAACTGGAACGCACAATCGCTGGCGGATGCACAGCCGCCTGCGCGAAACGGCCGTCGAGATCATCGACGCGGACCTGCTGACCGAACTCGCACCGGCCGACATTCCCGAGCGCGCGTGGGTGCCGATCGTTCCCAACATCTATCCCGTCGATGTGCCCGAAATCCGTTTCGAAAAGGGCTTGGATCTCGTCCTGCTCGACTGTCCGGCGCGCAATCTCGCCCTTATGCCCAACGGACTGTCGTACGTCCACAACGCCCTGAAGCCTCTGCCTCTCAGCTTTCAGACCTTCGATCTCGACATCGTCGCCTATCACCGCTTTCACATCAGGCGGCTGTTCGACGAAGGCGGCCGCATCGTGCT
>CAZDBC010000267.1:0-5365 GCA_964503295.1 uncultured Kiloniellaceae bacterium
TCTCCATCTGCTTTTCGACCACGGTGACAAGGTCCTGCACAGTGCGGATCTCGGACAGGAGGTTGATCGGGATGTCGACCTCGAAGCGGTCCTCGACCTCCATGATCAGGTCCATGGCCGCCACCGAATCGATCTGAAGGTCGGCGTTGAGATCGGTCGCCGAGTGCAGTTCGGCCGCGTCGCCGGCATAAGGCTGCAGCAGCGCGCAGACCTCGGCGAAGATCTCACTGCTGTCGCGGGGCATCGGATCCATATCTGTCGCCGCTCGCATTGCACCGGTCCGATCGCGGGTTCGGGGCGGGACGACGGCCGCGGGCGGCGCGGCCTGCGGCTCGTGGCCTGCATCGGGGGCAGCCAGCCTCTACCACCAATCGCGGTCCTTATACCATGCCAACGTGGCCGGGAAACCTCTGTCGATCTGGATGCGCGGGCGCCAGCCGCAAAGCTCGGTCACGGGATTGTCACGGCAGACCCAGTCGGGATGGTAGAGCTCGGCGACCTTGCCGGGCGATAGCTGCGGGGCACCACCGGTCACGCGGGCGAGCGCCGTCGCGATGCCGGCCGCGCCGGCGAGCAGCGGCCGCGGCAGATGGATGACGCGGGCCGGACCCGCCGCCGCGCAGCAGGCGGCGAGATCGGCCCAGCCGTAGCCGCCGGCGCGGCCGTCGTGCAGCTCGAGGACCTGGCCCTCGAGCCGCCCGGCGACACCGAGCAGCGCCACGACCGCGTCGGCCAGATCGTCGACGTGGATCAGGGAGAAACGCTGCTCAGACCGTCCGGGCACCAGGGCGAGCGGCCGGGCGAGCTGACGCAGGATCGGCAGCGTCGCCCGGTCGCCCGGGCCGTAGACCGCCGGCGGGCGCAGCGCCACCCAGCGCAGGCGCGGCACGACCTCGGCCAGCGCGTCCTCGGCGGCGCGCTTGCTCGCGGCATAGGGCGAGAGCGCCGGTGCCCGCGCGGCCAGCGATGACAGCAGGACGAAGGGCGCGTCCGGGGCGTTGGCCGCCGCCGCGGCGGCCAGGCGCCGCGTGCCCTCGGCGTTGATCCGGGCGAAATCGGCCGCACGCCGCGCCCGGGTCAGGCCGGCACAGTGCACGACGCCGCCGACGCCGGCGCACAGCCGGCGCAAGGCCTGGTCGTCGAACAGCTCGCCTTCGACGATCTCCAGTCCGGGCCGCGCCGCGAGGGCACTGGGCCGGCGCGCCAGCGCACGCACACGGTGGCCGGCCGCGGTCAGCCGCTCGATCAGCCGGCCGCCGATGAAGCCGGTTCCGCCGGTCAGGGCGATCTCGCCGGTCATGATGTGCGTCTCTCGCGAGGCCGGACGGGCGCGGGACGCCGCTTACGCGGCGCGGGCGATGAAGCTAACCGGCCACCGCGCCGCGCGCGCCGTCGGCGGCCAGCGGCAGATGCAAGACGCCGCTGCGCTCCGGCCGGTCGGTGAAGGCGCCGGCCAGGTAGTCGGTGCGCGCCGCCGCGCGGCTCAGCTTGCCCGAGGAGGTGAAGGTCAGGCTGCGGGTCGGCGCCAGCACGACCTCGCATTCCACGCCGGCGGTCTTGTGCACCACCGCCAGGACCTCGCGGGCGAGCGCCCGGCGCGCCGTCGGGTCGGTCAGGCGGCACTGCACCACCACCACCACCTTTTCGCCGCCGTCGGCGCTCGGCGCGGCGAAGACGGCGACGCTGTCGCTGCGCACCTGGTCGAGCTTCTCGACCGCCCACTCGATGTCCTGCGGCCAGATGTTGCGGCCGTGATAGATGATCAGGTCCTTGCTGCGACCGGTGATGACCAGCCCGCCATCGACCATGTAGCCAAGATCGCCGGTGTCGAGCCAGCCGTCGGACGTCATGACCTCGCGCGTCGCCGCCGGGTCGCCGAAGTAGCCCGACATCAGGCTCGGCCCCTTGATCATGATGCGCCCGACCTGGCGCTCGCCGAGCGCCCGGCCCGCCGCATCGCGGATCTCGATCCGATGGCCGGGCAGCGGCTTGCCGCAGACGACGAAGGCCCGGCTCTTGTGGACGCTGCCGTTGCCGTTGCTCTTGATCGGTTCGGCCCGGCCGGTTTGCGCGTAGTAGTCGAGGTCGATGCGGTCGATCTGCACGCCGGCGCCGACCGGCGCGAAACAGGCGGCCAGGGTCGATTCGGCGAGGCCGTAGCTGGGCAGGAAGGCTTCGGTGCGGAAGCCCGAGGGCGCGAAGCAGTCGGCGAACTCGGCGAGCACGTCGGCGCGCACCATCTCGCCGCCGATGCCGGCGATGCGCCAGTTCGACAGGTCGAAGCGCCCGCCCGCCCCGTTGGCGGCCCTGCGCAGGCAAAGTTGATAGCCGAAGGTCGGGCTGAAAGACACGGTCGAGCCCTGCTCCGACAGCACCTTGAGCCAGGTCAGCGGGCGCCGGCCGAACGACGGCGTCTCCAGGTAGTCGACCGTGACCTGGCTGACCACAGGCGTCAGGCAGAAGCCGACCAGGCCCATGTCGTGGTAGAGCGGCAGCCAGGAGGCGCTGCGGTCGCCCGGGCGCAGCTTCAGGCCGTGCTCGGCGATGCCGCGGGCGTTGTGGGTGATCGACGACTGGCTGATGAACACGCCGCGCGGCATGCGCGTGCTGCCCGAGGAGTACTGGATGTAGCAGGGATCGCCCTTGCCGAAGGGGCGCAGCTCGCCACCGCCGGGCAGAGCGAGAAAGTCCTCGGGCGTGCCCACCATGGCCAGGGACAGCGGGGCGGTCGCCTCGCGCAGAAAGTCGATGAAGTCGGGCGACGCGACCGCTGCTTGCGCGCCGGCGGCGCGGATCATGGCGCGCAGGCGTTCGACGTAGGCCTCGCGCCCGCCGAGGTTGATCGACAGCGGCAGCGGCACGGGCACCAGGCCGGCATACTGGCAGCCGAAGAAGAAGACGTGGAATTCGGGCCGCGTCTCGGCGATCAGCGCCACCCGGCTGCCGGGCGCGATGCCGCTGCGGGTCAGGCGCTGGGCCAGGTCGACGGCGCGCTCCCGGATCTCGCGATAGGTCAGCGCCGCATAGAGTTCGCCGCGCGGCGTGAAGAAGTTGCAGCCGGTTTCGCCGCGCGCGGCGTAGTCGAGCGCCTCGGGCAGGCTGTCGAAGGCACCGGGCCTGAAGGCGAGCCGGGCATTGCTGGTCGCGGTGGGGCGGAGGCTGCTGCTGGCGGAGGTCAACGCGATACCCTTGTGATCGTCGAGCGGGCCGTAACGGTTCGGCGACGCGCGCACCCGCCCCCGGATACCGCCGCGTTCATCGCCGGAGCCCTACCGCCGCTCGGCTCCGCCGAATGCGTTCGCAGCCGCGGCGAATCTAGGCAAGCCCCCCTCATGACGTCCCCATAGTTGCTGTCTCTTTTCGCTTTGCGCAAGGTCGGAATGTCGGGGAGCGGGACTTCGCCGCGGCTCTGGCTGGGCCGCTGAGCGCGCCAGGCCCCCGCTGGGACCGCCGTCGCGGGGCCGGGTGGCGCCGCCGAGTGGCCCGGCCGCTGCTGGTGCCCCTGGCCGGACTCGAACCAGCACGCCCGCGAGGGCAACAGATTTTGAGTCTGCCGCGTCTACCAATTCCGCCACAGGGGCCCCCGAGGCGCCCGCATCATAGTCGAGACGGGCGGCTTGGCAAGGGCGCGCCGTCCGCCGCGCGCGCCCCGGCGATGCGCGTCAAGGTTTTCTATGGCGAGGAGACAAAATAACCGGTTTAATAGTGCGATGGCCGTGCGGAAGGTTCGGCCTGTAACAATGGTGTGGGATGCGGATGGCAAGGCGGCAGTCGCCATAAGGCAACCAGCCCGGGGAAGCGGCAAGACCCCTTGCGTCGCAGGCGGACGCAGGCGGCGAACGATAAGAAATCCGACAACGACAAGGGCAAGCAGAGCAGACCGGGGCGGTCTGCCCCGTGCCGACATGCGCCGTGCCGGACCATGCACTGCGCGAAGGCGGGCGGGGCGCGGAAGCTGCGCGGCGCCACCGACGGTGGATCCGGCAGCGGCACCTGAACCGCGGGGCAGATCCGCGGGTCGGCGGACCGGAGTGAGTGGAGTACCAGGAGTATGATGAACTATCGTAACCCCGAAGGGGCGGAAGTCACCCACCACGAGGTCGTCGTCGTGGTGAAGTGGTTCAATCCCACCAAGGGGTTCGGCTTCGTACAGTTCGGCGACGGCTCGCAGGACGCCTTCCTGCACATCTCCGTCGTCGACGCGTTCGGCGACCGCGACCTGCCCGGGGGCACGTCGCTGGTCTGCGATCTCGCCCAGGGACGCAAGGGCCTCCAGGTCGCCGAAATCCTGCGCATCGAGACCAAGCCGGATGGGCCGCCACAGCGCGGCGGCGGCTTCGGCGGACACGGCGGCTACGACGAGCCCGCCTCGACGGTCGAGGGCACGGTGAAGTTCTTCAACGCCGAGAAGGGCTTCGGCTTCGTGACCCCGGACGACGGCAGCAAGGACGTGTTCATCTCCGCGCGCATCCTGCAGCGCGCCGGCCTGATGGGCATCGAACCGGACACGCGGGTCAGGCTGCGCGCGCGCATGGGCCCCAAGGGGCCGGTCGCCGACTCGGTCGAGATCATCTCCTGACCCACGCGGTCCGGCGCCTGCGGGTCACTGAAGCGGCGGCGCCGGCGGCGGCTCGCCCAGCTGCGCCGGATCGACGTTGCACGGGCCGGCATGGTGATGGGTCATGCGCCAGGCGCCGCCCTCGCGCACGAAGAGGTTGCTGGCCACCAGAACGTTGCGTCCGAGCAGCTCATAGCAGATGACGAAGGCCGCGTCGCCGCCGACGAAGGCGCGCGGCGACCGGCAGGCGATCTCCGGCGCGTCGGGGTTGGCCAGGATCTCCGACCAGGATTTCAGCACCGCCTCGCGGCCGTAGAGCGCGGGCCAGCCGGGGTGGATGCAGGCAACCTCGGCCTCGCGCGCCCAGAGCTCCTCCATGGCGGAGAGGTCGCGCAGCCGGAAGGCATCGTAGAAGGCCTCGTTGGCGAACAGCACCTCGGCCACGTCGGCGCCCCTCTTCGGCTTGCTCATCGGCTTCCCCCGCTCCCGCGACGCTGGTACCTCCGCGCGCGCCTCCCCCGGCCGGGCAAGGCGCGCCGCATGCCGGCAGTCTAGCACGGGACGGCGGCAGGCCGCCCGGCGCGCCCGGCGAAAACGCAACGCTACTCATCGTTAACCCAAGCGGGTAAGACTGTCGCCCGTCGCGCGGCGGCCGGCGCGCCGTTCGCCGTTCCGCCGCGTCCCCTTTTCGTCCCCCTCGCGTCCTGGGAGCCTTCGAACCCCGTGCTGCAGCGACTCTACGCGCACACCATGGCCTGGGCGGCGCATCGCCATGCGCTCTGGGCGCTGGCGGCGATCAGCTTCATC
>CAZDBC010000268.1:0-5330 GCA_964503295.1 uncultured Kiloniellaceae bacterium
GCGCCGCGGCCCGCGGCCACCACCAGCGGATCGGCGGAGAGCACGGTGCCGGGGACGGTTTCACACCCGGAATCGGGGGGATCGCACACGGAAGCCTTCCACACGTAGAGCCTGCTGTCGCCCACGAAGGTGAACGCGCCCGGGAAGGGCGCGGCCACCGCGCGCACCAGGTCGACGACGGGAACGGCCTCGGCTCGCAGGGCGAATTCGTTGAGCTGATGCCGGTGCATCCGCCCGAGCAGATCGGTGCCGTAAGCCATCTTCACGCCGCCCCGATAGGCCAGCTCGACGGCCCTGATTCCCTGGTCGAGAACGTCGAAGACCTTCTCGTTGAGATGGGCGGGCATGCCCGCCTCGACGCCTTCACGGGCGAGCGCGTCGTAAACCGACAGCGTCGGCACGAGCCAGGCGTCATGCGCCTTGAACAGTTCGACGCTGCTCGCGTCGATCAGGTTGCCGTGCTCGATGGAGGTCACGCCGCAGCGCAGCGCGCGGTTCACGGCCCGGGCGGTGTAGGCATGGGCCATGACAGGGATCTGTGCGGCCTCCGCCTCTTCGACAGCGGCGCGGATCTCTTCCTCGGAAAACTGTGTCGAGGTGATCCGGTCGGTGGGCGAGGCAACGCCGCCCGAAACCATGAGCTTGATCTGATTGGCACCCCGCCGGATTTCTTCCCGGCATGCACGGCGAACTTCGGCAACCCCGTCACAGACCAAACCCAAACCTGCGCAGCAGAAGCACTGATCGAGCTCAGTCTCGCCCGGTCCACGCATGTCGCCGTGTCCGCCGGTCTGCGAGAGCGCGTGGCCGCAGTAGAGGATGCGCGGGCCGTCGAGAGTTCCCTCAGCGACCGCCCTGGCCAGGCCCCAGTCAGCGCCGCCGGCGTCGCGCACCGTGGTAAATCCGCGCGAGAGCATGCCCTGGAGGATCTGCGCCGCGTGCGAGGTCACATAGAACGGCGACCAGCGCTTGAGGTCCGCGAAGTTGGCCGTGGCCGCGGTGACGTGGACGTGCGCGTCGCACAGGCCGGGCATCAGCGTCAGGCCCCTGAGATCGATCTCCCGCTCGGCCGAAGCCGATCCCGGGGTTTTTGTGATTCGGGTGATCGCTCCGTTGTGGATGTGAACATGGTGCTCGCCCAGCAGCTTGCCCTCGACCGGATCGAGCAGGTTGGCGTTCTTGAGTATCAGGTCCGTCATGAAGGTCGTTTTCCCCGTCACGCGCGAGCTCGCGCACCTCGCCTAGGCCCGGCCCAGATAGAGCTCGGCCATTCTCTTGTCGTTGAGCAGCTCCTGGGCCTGTCCCTCGAGCACCAGGCGCCCGTTGTCGAGAATGTAGCCGCGGTCGCTCACTTCGAGACTACGCCGCGCCCGCTGCTCGACGACCAGAGCCCCGACGCCCAGGCGCCGAAGACCCGCAATGCTGTCAAACACCTGGTTCACCAGGGTCGGCGACAACGCCGCGGTCGGTTCGTCGAGCAGCATCAGGCGCGGCCGCGGCATCAGGGCGCGGGCGAAGGCGAGCTGTTGTCGTTCGCCGCCCGACAGCGCGCCGGCGCGCGTCGACCTCCGGTTCGCGAGCATCGGAAACCATTCGAAGACCTCGGCGACCCGCTGCCGCTGGTCAGCGACCCGCTCGACCACCAGCAGGTTCTCCATCACGGTCAGGCTGCGAAAGATGTTGTCCACCTGCGGCACGTAGCTGATGCCTATGTCGATGCGCTCCTCGGCCGACAGGCGACGAAGGTCGCTGTCTCCGAAGGTAATCCGGCCGCGGCAGCGCGGCGCCAGCCCCATGATCGCCTTGACGATGGTGGACTTGCCAGCCCCGTTGGTTCCGGCCAGGGTCACGATCTCTCCCACCTCGACCGTGATGTCGATTTCCGAGACGATGTCGACCTCGTCGTAGCCGGCGGAGACGTCGACCAGATCCAGGCGGCTCATGCGTTGCCCCCGATGTAGGCGTCTTGCACGGCGGGATCCGCCAGCACGTCCGCCGGCGCACCTTCGGCAAGGATCCGTCCCCAGTCCATCACGAACATCCGTCCGACCAGTCTGGACAGTGCCTGGATGTTGTGTTCGACCACCAGACAGCCGATTCCCTTCTCGTTCAGCGTCGCGATTCGATCGGCCAGATCGTCGATCAGGCGCGGGTTCACACCGGCGAAGGGTTCATCGAGCAGGAGGAAACGCGGTTCGGTCATGAGGGCGCGCCCGAGCTCGAGCAGCTTCTTCTGGCCGCCCGACAGCTTCATGGCCGGCGTCTCGGCCACCGCCTCGAGGCGCAGGAAGGCGATGGTATCGGCCACCTGCTCCGCCACCTCCCGTTCGCGCGCGGCCACCCGCCCCGGCCGCAGGAACACGCTGGTCAGGCGTTCACCCTCCTGATCCGGCGCCGCGGCGGCCAGATTCTGGCGCACGTTGAGGTGTCCGAAGGGACGCGGTATCTGAAAGGTCCGGCCGATTCCGCTGCAGGCGCGTTCTTCCACCGACAATCCGTCAATCTCGCGCCCTTCAAAGCTCACCCGCCCCCTGTCGGCCGGCTGGTAGCCCGAAATGACGGCAAATAGAGTCGATTTGCCGGCGCCGTTCGGCCCGATCAGCCCGGCAAGCTCGTCGCTCCCGACCGACATCGTCACCCCGTCCAGGACCTGCAGTCCCCCGAACGACTTGGAGACGCCCTCGACCGCAAGGCCGCTCACTTCGAGTACCCGCCGAACATGCCTTGCGGCCGGTAGAGGATGAACAACACCAGCGCCAGACCGACCACGGCGAGACGCAGGCTCGCCATCTCCACTTCCGCCACGCCAGGCAGGAAATCGCGCAAGAAACGCGACCCCTCCAGGAACGCGACCAGCAGGATGGTGCCGGCCACGGCGCCCACCACGCGACCGGCGCCGCCCATGATCATGGCGATCCATATGTAGAAGGTAACCAGCGGCACGAACTGGTCGGGCACGATGTAGGTAACGTAGTGGGCGTAAAGTGCGCCCGCGACTCCGGCAAAGGCGGCGCCAATGACGAAGACGCGGACCTTGAAGCCGGCCGGGTTCTTGCCGAGGGCACGCACCGCCTCCTCGTCGTCGCGGATCGCCTGCAGGATGCGTCCGAAGGGACTGGCAACGATGCGCTGCATGATGAGGATCGCCGCGACATTGAAGAGGATCACCACGCCGAGATAGGCCAACTCGCCGCCGTAGCCCAGATCGAAACCGCCAAACAGCGAGGGAATTCCGCTAAGGCCGCGCACGCCGTTGGTCAGCCACTCCTCGCTGATGACCACCACACGCACGATTTCCGAGAACCCGAGCGTGGCGATTGCCAGATACTCGATCCGCAGGCGTAGGGCCATAAGGCCGACCGGATAGGCGGCCAGGCCGGCCATAACGACGGCGCCGAGAAAACCGACCGCGTGGGGCAGGCCGGCCATCACCAACAGGGCCGAGGCATAGGCGCCAATCGCGAAGAAGGCCACTTGCCCGAAATTGATCATGCCGGTGAAGCCGAAATGCAGGTTCAGGCCCAGCGTCATCAGCATGTAGATACCGACGAAGATGGCCACCGTGACCAGATAGGCTTCCATCAGCGCACGAGCTCCGGGCGACCGAAGAGACCCTCCGGACGGACCACCAGGACGACCATCAAGACCACGAACGACAAGGCGATCTTGTAGGTGAAGCCAACCAGGGGCGTGGAAAGCTCCTGCGCGATGCCAAGGATCACGCCCGCGAGCACGGCGCCGCCGACGCTTCCCACGCCGCCGAGGATGGCTGCCGCGAAGGCCGGCAGCAGCACGTCCCAGCCCATCATCGGCGTGACGACGGTCTTGACGCCGAGGACGACGCCAGCAACGCCGCACACGAACCCCACCAGCAGCCAAAGGGCGAACATCACCCGCCGCGCCTTGATGCCGCTGGCGCGTGCCAGGTCGGGATTGTCGGCGACGGCACGCATGCGCCGCCCCAAGGGGGTGAGGAACAGCACCGCGAAAACAACGGCGAGGCACCCGAGCGATGCGGCGCCGAGCCACAGGTCGCTGGGAATGATCCTCACGCCGCCGAACTGCAGCGCGCGCGTAATCGGGATCTGGAACACGTGCTGCTCATGCCCGAGCAGGAAGGTGAGCACGCTGCGCACAAAGAAGGCAACCCCGACCGATGCGATCAGCGATGCCACCATGGAACGCCCGAAGAGCTTGCCAAAGACCAGAAGGTAGGACAGCAGGGCAACCGCGGATGCAGCCGCGATCGACCCGGCCGCCTGCAGGTAGACCGATTTGATCGCCAGGCCCTGAATGCCGATGCCCGCATAGCCGCCGACCGTGATGAAATCGCCGGTGGCCGCATTGGGAAAGCGTCCGACGGCGAACACAAGATTGATGGCGAGCGCCGCCAAGGCGATCACGAGCCCCTGAACGAGGCCGTTCACCGCCAGATTCACGTAGTAGGCGATCACGTCGTCGCGCTCCCGCTCAAGGGATGCGGGTCAATGGAGCGTCCCGGCGCCATGGCGATGCCGGAACGCTCCGTTCGATTCCGGAGTCAGATTTCGACGATGTACTGGCGCTTCCAGCTCCCCTCGACGAGGGTCGCCACGCCGAAGTTCGGCGTCACGTCGCCGTACTGGTCGAAGTCGAGGCGGCTGGAGGCGCCCTCGTAATTGATCTTCTCTCCCGCCTCGAGGCGCGCCTTGCCGTCGGCATAGGTGTAGACCTTGGTCCCGTCCGGATTCGCGACCGCCCGGATCGAGTCCTTGATCCTGTCATTATCCGCATCGGCGCCGGCATGCTGAATGGCCAAGGCGAGCGAGATCACCATGTCGTACGTCATGGTCGCATAGACGTTGTCCTGGCCGGTCATGCCGGTCTTCTGCTTGAACGTCTCGTTGAAGTGAGCGTACGACGGGCTGTCGATCGCCGGCACCATGTCGACCGAGAATACGTTCTCCAGAGGCACTTCGCCGACGTTCTCCACAAGCTTGGGGTTGGCCGCCCAACCGGGAATGATCCAGCTGTTGGTGCCGCCCATCTGGTACCACTCGCGCAGGATGATCGTCGTGTCGGGCAGGTAGCTTCCCATCACGATGACATCCGGATTGGCTGCCAGGATGCTCTGA
The DNA here is from genome assembly GCA_964503295.1 of uncultured Kiloniellaceae bacterium. Lineage (GTDB taxonomy): Bacteria > Pseudomonadota > Alphaproteobacteria > Kiloniellales > Kiloniellaceae > CAZDBC01. The sequence goes on from CAZDBC010000268.1 coordinate 5,115, forward strand.
ATCTCCGAGCGGTAGCTGGATTGCTTCGGCTCGTAGACCACATCGGCCACGACGTCGCCGCCCATCGCTTTCCAGGCCTTCTGAAAGCCTTCGGTGTTTCCACGGCCCGAGGCATTGTTGTAGGCCATGGTCGCCGGGCGCGTGAAGCCTTCCCTCTTTGCTATCTGCGCGAAGGCCTGACCGAAGCGATCGTTCGTCGCCTGGAATCGGAAGACC
>CAZDBC010000269.1:0-5330 GCA_964503295.1 uncultured Kiloniellaceae bacterium
GAGCGCTCGAAATGCGCGCGCAGCTCCTCGATGCCGCGCCGCGCGGTCCATTCGGGGCGCGCCGCGGGCAGCACGCGCACGAGCTTGTCGCAGTTGACCCGATAGCAGCGGCGGTCCGGGCCGGCGTCCTCGCTCATGCGGACGGTGGTGCCCGGAAAGACCTCGCGGACGAGCGCCGCCAGTTCCGCGATCTGATAGTTCTCGTCGCTGCGCCCGACGTTGAAGGCCTCGCCGTGGACGCGCTCGCGCGGCGCCTCCACCGCCGCCAAGAAGGCGCGGGCGATGTCGCGGATGTGGACGATCGGGCGCCAGGGCGTGCCGTCGCTCTTTAAGAAGACGTCGCCGGTCGTGTACGCCCACGCCGCGAGATTGTTGACGACGAGGTCGAAGCGGAGCCGCGGCGAGGCCCCGTAGGCGGTGGCGCTGCGCATGAGGATCGGCGAGAAATCGTCGTCGGCGAGCGCCAGGAGGCCGCGCTCGGCCGCGACCTTGGACTGGCCGTAGGCGGTGACCGGGTTGAACGCCGCCCGCTCGTCGAGGATGCGGTCGCCGGCGGCGCCGTAGTTGCTGCAGGACGAGGCGAAGAGGAACCGCGGCACGCCGGCGCGCTTCGCCGCCCGGGCCAGCTGCAGCGTGGCGCGATGGTTGATGGCGTCGGTCAGCGCCGGGTTCAGATTGCCCAGCGGGTCGTTGGACAACGCCGCGAAGTGGACCACGGCATCGAACCCGCTCAAGAGATCCGGCGGCACGTCGCGGACGTCGAGGGGGTGGTGCGGCACGCCCGCCGCCGCCAGCGCCGTCCCGTCGCCGAAGGTGCAGTTTTCATAAAGGTCGCTGTCGAGGCCCACGACCTCGTGTCCGCGCGCCAGGAACATCGGCACCGCGACCGTGCCGATGTAACCGAGATGCCCGGTCATCAAAATACGCATCGCTTATTTCCAGACCTTCCAGGGAGCTTCGCCCGTTTGCCAGAGCTGTTCCAGCAGTCTTTTGTCACGCAGCGTGTCCATGCACTGCCAAAAGCCGCTGTGACGATACGCCATCAACTGGCCGTCGGCGGCGAGACGGCGCAGCGGCGCGTGTTCGAGGGCGACGTCGCCCTCGATGTAATCGAAGACCTCGGGCTCGAACACGAAGAAGCCGCCGTTGATCCAGCCTTCCGCCGTCTGCGGTTTCTCGTCGAAGACGGTGACCGCGTCCTCTTCGACTTCCAGATGCCCGAACCGCGCCGGCGGCCGCACCGCCGTCAGGGTCGCCAGGCGGCCGTGACGACGGTGAAACCGCAGCAGGGCGTCGAGATCGACGTCGCTGAGCCCGTCACCGTAGGTCACGCAGAAGCGGTTCCGCCCGACCGTGTCGGCCAGGCGCTTGATCCGGCCGCCGGTCGGGGTGGCGAGCCCGGTCTCGACCAGGTCGACCAGCCAATGCTCGGCGTCGCAAGCGGCGTGAGAAACCTGCCGGGAAGCGTAATCGATGCGCAAATCACCGGCCAGGTACATGGTCTCCGTGGCGAACCGCTTGATCAAATGCCCCTTGTAGCCGAGGGCGATCACGAATTCGCGAAACTGAAAATGTGTATAGTAACGCATGATGTGCCAGAGGATCGGCAGCTCACCGATCTGGACCAACGGCTTGGGAATGATTTCGGTCTCTTCCGAGAGGCGGGAGCCGAAGCCGCCCGCCAGAATGACAACCTTCATGAACGACCACCTCCTGGCGCCCATCGCGACCGTCGCCGCCGGCGCGCCGGCGGCGACCCAACATGGCGCGTGGACCGTGTCGCGGAGCCGTCCGGCACGGTACCCCATGACACTAACGATCGTACGCCACCGACCGAAGCCGTAGCGATTATGAAAGTTGCGAGAAGGGTTGGTTCGAAAGATTGCGGTCAGGCGTACTGGACAACATGCGCCAAATGACGACCTCTTACGACATTGGGTCGTGGGACCCGGCGGAGAAGGGACGATGGCGGCGTCCTCACCGAGCCGCGAGCCGGCGGGCTCGCGCCGGACCGTAACCGCCTACGCCTCGCCCCACCCGGGCCCTCGGCAAGCCGCCGGGGATCGGGGTAATCTCGGCGCCAGAGTGCGGCATGGAGCGATGGGATCGCGCCGTTCCCGGCAGGCGCGCCGAGGGGCGCTGCCCCCGCCGGCGTTCGCTCCCGGTCGCTTTGCGTGTCCGCGTCTTCATCCTTCGGGACCTCCGCCTTCGGGACCTCCGCGATGCCCGCCGCCACCACCGAGATGCCCGTCGAGCCGCCTCCCCGCGTCAGTATCGGCCTGCCTGTCTACAACGGCGAGAATTATGTGAGCGAGGCCATCGCCGCGGTCCTCGCGCAGGATTTCACCGATTTCGAACTGATCATTCGCGACAACGCCTCGACCGACGGCACCGCGGCGATCTGCCGGGCCTACGCCGCGCGCGACCGGCGCGTCCGCTACCGGCGCAACGACCGCAACCTCGGCGCCGGCCCGAACTACGATCGGTGCTTTCACGACGCCCGCGGCGACTTCTTCAAGTGGATGGCGCACGACGACCTCATCGCGCCGGATTTTCTGCGTCGGACGGTCGAACGGTTGGAGCGGAACCCCGACGCCGTGCTGTGCTGCATCGACGTCCGCGAGATCGGTCCCGACGGCGAACGGATCCGCGAGTTCGCGAGCGCGTTCGCCGACATCGAGGACGCCGACACGGCGACGCGCTTCTCCGCGGCCATCCGCACCGACCACATCTGCGCGGACTTCTTCGGCCTGTTCCGCCGCGAGGCGCTGCTCGGCACGCAGCTGCACGGCACCTATCGCGGCTCCGACCGGGCCCTGCTCGTCGAGGTCGCGCTCCGCGGACGCTTCGTGCGGGTGCCGGCGCCGCTGCTCTACAACCGCGAGCACGATTCCCGCTACAGCCGCACGGTCATGCGGGATCGCAAGCGGGCGTGGCAGTGGCTCGGCGCGGCGGCGGACGGGGGCCGCCGGTTCCACGATTGGATCCTCTATCGCCGGTACTTCGCCCTCGTGCGCCGCTATGTGCCCGACCGGCGGACGCGCTGGATCTGTTATCGCCATCTGGCGGCCTGGCCGTTCCACAACGGCAACGGCTGGCACCTGTTGAAGGACGTGCTCTGGGGCAGCATCCCGGCGCTGATCCGTCCCTTGGGACGGATCAAGCGGAAGCTGCGGCCGCCACGCCGGCGCAGCGCCCGCCGCCCGACCGCCAGCTCCTCGGACCACGCGCGCCTGTAGCGCTTCACGGTCGTCGGGGCGGCACGTCGGGTTTTCGCGCCATGGCGGGGAAGGTGCGGCGGCTCGACGACGGTCGTGTTAGCTAATATGCTGACTAACTTGATGGCTCTGGAAAGGGTGGCCGTGACGACGATCAATGTGCACGAGGCCAAGACCCAGCTCTCCCGCCTGCTCACCCGGGTCGAGGCCGGCGAAGAGGTGATCATCGCCCGCGACGGCAAGCCGATCGCGCGCCTGGCGCCGTTGCGGGCGCCGCGGCCGCGGCGGTGCTTCGGGGCGTTGCGTGGCCGCGTGGCCGTCGACGACAGCTTTTTCGAGCCGTTGCCCGAAGACGAACTCGCGGGCTTCGAGTGAGGTGCGGCTGCTGTTGGACACGCACACCTTCTTGTGGTGGCTCGCCGGCGACGAGCGCGTCTCGCTGGCGGCGCGTGAGACCATCGCCGACGAGGGTCACGACGTCTTGGTCAGCGCGGCCTCGGCGTGGGAGATCACGACCAGGCATCGCCTCGGCAAGCTGCCCTTGGCGACGCTCGTCGCCGCCGACGTCGCCGCTCAGGTCGGTGCCCAGGGGTTCGGCGAACTCGCCGTCACCATGGCGCACGCCGAGCATGCCGGCCGCCTGCCCGGCCCCCATCGCGATCCGTTCGACCGCATGCTGATCGCCCAGGCCTTGAGCGAGGGCCTCGTGCTGGTCTCCAACGAGACCCCGTTCGATCGCTACGGGGTCCAGCGCCTCTGGTAGAGCACGGCCGCCGTCCCCGGCATCGGCCCGGGCCGCATGGCGCGGGGGATGCTCGCGCGTCGCCGGCCGGCCGGTCGGGCGGGTAAACCCTTGGGCGACTTCCCTACCGACGGCGCCCGGGCGTAGCCTGTCGGGGCTCGCTTCGGCTCACGCGGCCCCCCTCACCCATGGCATAGGATCGGACGTGAACGACATCGACCGAACCGCACCCGGGCGAACCGGCCGGCGCGCCTTTTTGCGCGGGATGACGGCGCTGGGCACGGCGGGCGGCATCACCTGGCCGGCGCTGGAGGGCGGGCAGGCCCGCGCCAGCACCGGCGACGGCGCCCGCTACGCGTCGATCCTCCGCCGCTGGTCTGAATATTTTCCGGGCGGCGTCGAGATCCGGACGGTGACGACGACCCGCGGCAGCGGGCCGGGGTCGCTGCAGCACGCCATCGCGGGGGCGACGCCGGAGCGGATCACGATCGTCGTCTTCGCCGTCGCCGGGGCGATCGCGCCCGACCGCTGGCACGACAAGTACTACTACGACCTCACCGGCAAGGGCGCGCTCTGGATCGCGGGCCAGACCGCGCCGGGCCCCGTCTGGATCGGCGGGCAGTGGGGCATGCGCGAGGAGACGACGACCGACCATCAGGGCTTCGTCATCTGGCAGCACGTGGCGCTGCGGCGCTTTTGGGGTGAGGCGTTCGCGGCCGATCGCGACATCTTCAACCTCTACACCGGGGTCGGCCGCAACGGCGCCAACCGGCGCCTGCTGGATCTCGTCTTGTGGAACTGCTCGCTGTCGTGGTGGACCGACGAGGCCTTTGCCGTGGCCTTTCCGGCGAACGTGCCCGGCTGCGGCAACATCGCGATCTACGCCACGCTCTTCGGCGAGGGCTTCGACCATCCCGACAATCACAAAAAGCGCCACATGTATCCGGTCGTGGTCACGCGCACCTACGACCACGTCCTCGTCGGCGACTGCGTCTTCGCCAACGCGCCGCGCCGCCACCCGCGCATCGACCAGGGCGTGCAGGGGGCGATGGAGGTCAACTGCCTCAAGTACAACGTCGGCGGGACGCCGCGGGCGAAGTACGGCTGGTACGTCTTCGATCCGGCGGATCCTGAGGCGGGACTGTCGTCCAGCTTCGACCTGTTCTCCTCGGTGTGGATCGCCGGGCCCGACGGCATCACTAAGCCGGGGCACGTCTTCCCGCCCGGCGAAGCCTTCGATGGCGGCGACCTCGCCGGCTGGTGGAACGGCGAATGGCGGGTGTGGGACGACGGCGGCAGCGACGTCGAGGGTCGCTACATCGCGCCCGCCGGCTATGGGGACGGGACGCGGCGCTTCGTCAGCGTGCGGT
>CAZDBC010000270.1:0-5292 GCA_964503295.1 uncultured Kiloniellaceae bacterium
CGCTGATCCTCGGCACCCGCAAAGTGGTCAGCGTCGCCGTACTGCTGATCGCCGTGGGCCTGATCGTCAACGTGATCGCGACCACCGGCATCGGCAGCACCTTCTCGCTGATGATCAACCAGTGGGCCGACGGCAACCTGCTGATCACCCTCGTCCTGGTCGCGCTGGCCTCGCTGGTGCTCGGCATGGGCCTGCCGGTGACCGCCGCCTACATCGTACTCGCGACCCTCTCGGCGCCGGCGATCTTTGATCTCATGGCGCAGGCCCAGGTCATCGACCTGATCGCACGCGGCGAGGTCGGCGACGCCGCGCGCGCGCTTCTCATGCTGGCCGCTCCCGAGCAGGCGGCGACGATCGGCCAGCCCATGGCGCGGGAAGAGGCGGCGCGCCTGGTCGCCCTGCTGCCGCCGGAAACCATCGGCCAGCTCATAGAGGGCAGCCTGGAGCCGGCCGTGCGCACCTCGATCCTGCTGTCGGCGCACCTGATCATCTTCTGGCTGTCCCAGGACAGCAACGTGACGCCGCCGGTCTGCCTGACCGCCTTCGCCGCGGCCAGCATCGCCGGCACGCGGCCGATGGCGACCGGCTTCACCTCCTGGAAGGTGGCCAAAGGCCTCTACATCGTGCCGCTCTTGTTCGCCTATACGCCCTTCATCGGCGGCGAGCCGCTGCAGGTGCTGCAGATCTTCCTGTTCAGCATCGTCGGCATCTACGCCCTGGCCGGCGCGATGGAAGGCTATCTGGAAGGGCCGGTCAACATCGTCTGGCGCATCGTGCTCACCGGCGCGGGCTTGAGCCTGCTGTTCCCCTACGACCAGGTGCTCTACGAGATTGCCGGGCTGATCGTGGTGATCGTGGTGTTCGTGATCACGCGCCGGCCGCCGGCGGTTGCCGCAACGGTGTCTTGAGGGCAGCGCGTCAGCCGGCCGCGGGCCGGGCCTCGCCCTCCGGCGGACCTTGGACCTCGCCTCCGGAAGCCGTCCCGGTGCCGGCCTCCTGGTCGTAGCTCTCCTCCACCGTGAGCGCGGTGGCGACCGAGGAGGCGGTGCTGGTGACGTGGACCGACGGCCCCTGCGCCTCGAGCGGCACCGCCGGGCGCCGCGCCATGCGGTAGACCGCGAACAGGCCGATCGCGCCATGGACGGCGCCGACGAAAAAGAAGAAGCCGACCGGCCCCAGCCACTCCATGACCATCGAGGCGCCCCAGGGACCGAGCGCCGCGCCGCCGCCCACCGCCAGATAGAGCGTGCCGCTCGCCGCCACCATCTGGTCGTGCTCGAGGTAGTCGTTGGTGTGGGCGATGCACAGCGAATAGAGCGGCATGGAAAAGCCGCCGATCAGGCCCGCGCAAGCGATCACCACCAGCGTCGAGACGTTCTGTGCCAGCGGCCCGGCGAAGGCCATGATGCCGGCCAGCAAGGTGACGATCGTCAGAATCCGACGCCGGTCGAAACGGTCGGAGATGCGGCTGATCGGCCACTGCATCGCGACGGCGCCAAGGAAGATCGCGCCGACGAAGAGCGACACCTCGAACACCGAGAGGCCCTGGGCGCTGGCGTAGACCGCCGCCATGCCGTAGAGCGCGCCGTGGGCCAGCCCGGTCCCGAAACTGCCGACCACGCCGAGCGGCGACAGGCGGTAGAGCTCGAGCAGGCTGACCGGCTTGGGGGTGTCGAAGGCCGGCGTCGGGCTGACCGTCAGCAGGATCGGGATCACCGCCACCGAGATCAGCACGGAGGCCAGGATGAACAGCTCGGTGCCGGCCGGATCGGCCAGGTTGAGGAGGATCTGCCCCAGCATCAGGCTGCCCAGCAGCACCACCATGTAGAAACCGAGCACGCGGCCCCGGTTGGTGTTGTCGGACTCGTGGTTGAGCCAGCTCTCGACCACGATGTAGATGCCCGCCAGGGCGAAGCCGGTCAGCAGGCGCATCACGAACCAGCTCCAGGGATCGAGCAGCAGGGCATGGACCAGCGCCGTGGTCGATGCGATCGCCGCGAGCGCGGCGAAGACGCGCACGTGGCCGACGCGGCGCACCATGTGCGGAACCAGCAGCGACCCGGCAAGGAAGCCGACGAAGTAGCCCGACATGACGATGCCGGTGACCGTGGTCGCAAAGCCCTCGATGCCGGCGCGTACCCCGAGCAGCGAGCTCTGCAGGCCGTTGCCGGCCATGATGAAGGCAAGACCGACGAACAGCGCCCAGGCGGACTTGATGGCGAACTGCATGGCCGGCGCTGCTTCCCGTGCGCGGGGCCCGGAAAGGGACCCCGACAAGGCAAGAGGGGGCCGGCGGCGCCCGCGCCGACCGGCCCCTCTCCCCTCGAATGCGCTTTACCATTGGTGCTAGAAGCAATGCCAACGGATTTTTCGTGACAGGAGCGTGACCCGCCGTGCTGGCCGAGTGGCTGCAGTACCTCACCACGCCCTGCCCGACGCCGGTGCGCCGTCTCGGCTATCTGAAGCAGGCGATCGGGCTGCAGGCCCGGGCCCGGCGCTGCGCCCGCGCCTGGCAGCCGCACCTGGAGGAATGCCGCGCCGTGATCGAGGCGGCGGTCGCGGGCTGCGGCGGCAAGCGGCGCGCAGTGGTGATCGGCTCCGGCCTGCTGCGCGAGCTGCCGCTCGAGCGCCTCGCGCGGTCCTTCGAGGAGACGCTGCTGGTCGACATCGTCCAGCTCTGGCCGGCGCGGCTTGCGGTGCGCCGGCATCCCAAACTGAAGCTGGTGCAGGCCGACGTGACCGGCCTGGTCGGCCCGGTCTTCACCTTGATCCAAGGTGCGCCGCGGCCGGCCGGCGAATCGAGCCTGCCGCACCACATGCCCAACCTCTTTCTCGACGATCCGCCCGACCTCGTGGTCTCGGCCAACGTCGTCTCGCAGCTCCCTCTGCTGCTGCGCGAGGCGCTCGAGACCTGGGACCCGGAGTTGCCGGCGCGCGAGCTCGACGCCTTCTCCCGCAGCATCGTCAACAACCATCTGATCTGGCTGCACGCCTTTCCCGGCCGGGTGGCGCTGATCGCCGACGTCGAGCGCCAGGTGCACGACGGCGAGACCATCGTCGAGCGCGAAGACGCCCTGTTCGGCGTCGACTTCCCCTACCAGGGGCGCGAATGGGTCTGGGATCTGGCACCGCAGCCCGAGGTCGATGCCCGCTACGGGCTGCGTCACCGCATGGTCGGCATTGCCGACCTCGCGACGAGCCACTGTTGACCGAACGGGACGGCCGCCCCGCGCTTTGCACATCGCCCCGGCGGCGGCGCTGCGCTAGAGTGAACACCAAGGGCACCCGCGAGACGGTGCCCCGCTAGGGAGCTCGCCGATGCCGGATCGCAAACGCATCGAGTCCTATCTGGATCGCCTGTTCGCCTACGCGCTCAGCCTGACCAACGACCGCGACGCCGCCTTCGATCTCGTACAGGACTGCGCCGTTCGGGCGCTTTCGGCGCGGCGCGTCCCCCACGACGAACCGGCCTACCGGGCCTGGCTGTTCCGCATCCTGCGCAACGCCTTCATCGATGGCCGGCGGCGCCGCGGCGCCCGGCCGCCGCAGGAGGGCGGCGAGCCGGAATTCGACCCGACCGAGCTGTGGCGCTACGAACAGACCCTGACGAACGGCCTTGCTGTCCACAGCGCCCTCGCCCAGCTGCGCGACGACCAGCGCGAGCTGATCGCCCTGATCGATCTCGCCGGGCTGACCTACGCCGAGGCGGCTGCCCTGCTCGAGCTGCCGGTGGGCACGGTCATGAGCCGCCTCAGCCGGGCCCGCGCGGCCTTGCTGAAACGCCTCGCCGACGGCAATGTCGTCGCGCTTCCGATCAAGGCCGGAAAGACGCGCCGATGACCAGCGACCGCCCCAGTTGGCAGGACATCAACGCCTATGTCGACGGCGAGCTGCCCCCCCAGGCCATGGCCGAGGTGGCCGAGGCGGCCGCGCGCGACCATCGCATCGGGCGCGAGATCGCGGCGCTGGCGCGGCTCAAGGCGGCCTTGCACGAGGGGCGGGAGAGCGTCGACCCGGCACGGCTGCTGCCGCGGCGGCGCGGCGGCGGCGCCCTGCGCCGGTGCATCCTGCCCGGCGCCATCGCGGCCTGTCTCGTGGTCGTCGCGGCCGCCGGCTACCTGCTGATGGAGACGCAGCGGCCGCCCGCCGCCCTGGCGACGGCCACGGACGCGCACCGGGACTGGCTGACCGCGCTCGAAACCGGCAGCGCCGGCGGCGCCGACACCCTGCGCCCGGCCCGGCTCGAGGCGCTCGACCCGGCGCTCTTCGTGCCCGACCTGTCGGACAGCGGCCTGCGGTTCAGCGGCCTGCGCCAACTGGCCGGCGCGGACGAGGGAAGCGGGCTGCACGTCGGCTATCTCGGGCCCAACGGCTGCACGGTCAGCCTGCTGATCCTGCCCGGGCCGGCCGGCCTCGCGTCCGAGCGCCGGGTCATACAGGGCGATTTCGGAACGGCGCACCTCTGGCGCGCCGGCGACCGGGCCGTGGTCGTGCTCTCCGCGACCATGGCGCCGGGCCGCCTGGCCAGCGTGGCGGCGGCGATCGAGGCCGCCATGCGCGAACGGCAACCGCTCGACCGGCAGGGGCACGAGACCCTGCAGGCGAGCCGCGCGAGCAATCCGCCCTGCCTCGCCTGAATCGCGCCTGAACCTCACTTTGAGTTTCGCCTGACGCCTCGCACGCCCGGTGCCGGGAGATTCCGCTGCTGCGCGAACTGTGCGCGGGAATAAACGCGACCCCCCGTTCGTTTCTTCCGTTAGCGGCCAAAACGGCCGACGAGGGCCGACCGTGCCCTCGAACCACAAGAGCGACCAGCGGAGGAGACATCCATGACCGATTCCAAGCGCGAACGCGGCCTGTGCGAGCTCTATGCCGAGGATCCCGAGCGGGCCGACGCCCTGGTGTTCGGGCGGCTCTGCAACAGCGACCGGCGCGGCTTCCTGCGCGGCGCCGGCCTGGCCGCCATGGGCGCGACGCTGGGCGCCACGATCCCCTTCCACCGCAACATGCCCGCCGGGCTGATTCCGGCCGCGCTGGCCGAGAACCTCTCGGACTTCAAGCTGAAGGGCAAGGACGGCCTGACCGTGCTCAACGACCGGCCGATCAATGCGGAGACGCCGGCCCATCTGCTCGACGACGACGTCACACCGAACAACCGCCACTTCGTGCGCAACAACGGCGGCGTGCCGGAGATGGCCGAGCAGATGGACGCAAGCGGCTGGAAGCTGGTGGTCGACGGCGAGGTCGAACGGCCGCTCGAGCTGACCCTCGACGATCTCCGGAACCGCTTCG
>CAZDBC010000271.1:0-5288 GCA_964503295.1 uncultured Kiloniellaceae bacterium
CGGAGCCGGGACTGGCGCAGACCGCCTCGGGCGGCCCCAGACGCGCTTCCATGGCGGCCAGCACGCGTTCGAAACTTGCCGGCGTGGCCCCGACCCGGCGCCGCTCCAGCAGGACCTGCTGGAGCCGGTCCGTCGCCTCGTTCATCTGGAACAGGGCCCGGAAGGCGACTCCCCCGATCTCGACCTCGGGCAGCATGAGCTCCGCATAGGCGCCGCCGTACTGCCAGCGCCCAGGCAGCGCGGTGGGTTTCGTCTCAAGCGCGGCGGTGATCTGGTCCGCGGTCATGCCCCAGCGGGTCGGTCCCCAGCCGCTGAGGTCGTCCGGCCGGGCATCGGCCGGCGCCCAGAGGGCGACGCCGATGGCGGACAGGAGCACCAGCGCCGCGAGCCGGAGCGCCGTCTTGGTCCGGCCCCGGATGCGCGCACGACCGGCCATCACACCACGTTGGCCTCGCGCAGGGGGAACCCGGTCGCCAGGCGTTCCAGGCCGAAACGGCTCAGGTCGAGGCTGGTAAAGCGACCGTGGCAGATCAGTTCGGCGACCGCGCGCCCCGCGGCCGGGGCCTGCTGCAGACCATGTCCGCTGAAGCCGTTGCAGAACAGCAGGCGCGGATGGTCGGGGTGGCGGCCGATCAGGGCGTTCTGGTCGAAGGTGTTATAATCGTAGTGGCCGGCCCAGGCGCCGACCATCTTGATCGCCTCGAATGCCGGGACCCGATTGGCGAGGGCCGGCCAGATCACCTCCTCGAAAAGGGCGTAATCCTCGTCGAGGTCATGGCTGTCGGGGTCGGCGTCGGCTGGCGGCGAGACGATGGCGATGTAGTGCTCGCCCTCGGGCCGGAAGGCCACGCCGCTCGGATCGATGGTGAGCGGGGTCGGGGGAAGCTGTTCGCGGCAGTCGAACACGAAGGTCATGCGCTTGCGCGGCCGTACGGGCAGATCGAGGCCGCACAGCGCGGCGACCGCGCCGGCCTGCGGCCCTGCGGCGTTGACCATGACGTGGGACGTCAGGATGTCGCCGCCGGCCAGGGTCAATCGATGGGGGCCGCGGTCGCCCGGCTCCACGGCGGTCACCCTGTCCGTCACGTAGCTGGCGCCAAGGCTGATCGCCTTGCGGCGCAGACCGGCAAGCAGGGACGCGGGATCGATCCAGCCTTCGCTGCCCTCGGCGAACCCGCCTGCGGCGATGCCTTGCACGCTGAGCCAGGGAAATCGCCGGCCGAGTTCGGTGACGTCGAGCAGTTCCGTTGCCGCTCCGTGGGCCCGCTGCAGGGCGCAGTTGCGCTCCAGCGTCGCAAGGCCCGCCGGGCTTGCCAGGAAAAGATAGCCCTGCGGTCGGAAGGCGAGGTCGGGACGATCGCCGTCGACGGCGAGCAGGTCCGGTGCTTTGCGGAAGAATTCCAGGCCGAACAGCGACATCTCGACGTTCTCCGGCGTCGAGAACTGCTGGCGCACGCCGCCCCAGGAGCGGGTGGTGGCACAGCGTGCGTACGTCGGGTCGGGTTCGATGACCACAACCCGGCCGTCGAACTGCGAACTGGCCGAGAGGAAATAGGCGATCGCACTGCCGATCACGCCGCCGCCAACGATGGCGACGTCGTAAACGGTCGCGGCATCGATGCCACTGCGCTCTCGGTCGTCCTGCGCCATGTCCGATTCCCGCCGCCTCCGTCGCCACGCGGGCAATGTGGCCTGGACCCGCCCGCTGCCGCTGTTAAGCTGGCCCGCGCGCGAGGATCTAACAAGAGGGGGCGTTCGGGGGTGGAGTATCGCAAGCTGGGCCGATCGGGACTGAGAGTATCGCCGCTGTGCCTTGGGACCATGATGTTCGGCGGCCCGACGCCGGAAGAGGAGGCAACGGCGATCATCGATGCGGCCTTCGATGCCGGCATCAATTTCATCGATACCGCCGATGTCTATACCGACGGCCGCTCGGAGGAGATCGTCGGCAATGCGATCCGTGCCCGGCGTCATGACTGGGTGCTCGCCACCAAGGTCGGCAACCAGAGCGGCGAGGGGCCGAATCGTGCCGGCCTCGGCCGCAAATGGCTGTCGCAGGCGATCGACGAGAGCCTCGGGCGTCTCGGCACGGACTTTGTGGACATCTACTATCTCCACCGGGAGGACCCGACGACGCCGATCGAGGAGACAGTCGGCGCGCTGGGTGACCTGATCCGCAGCGGCAAGATCCGCTATATCGGCGTCAGCAACTTCCGCGCCTGGCGCATCGCCGAACTGGTTCGCCTGTGCGACCTCGCCGGCGTGCCCCGGCCGGTCGTCAGCCAGCCCTACTACAACGCGATGAATCGCATGCCCGAGGTCGAACAGCTCCCGGTCTGCGGTTTCCATGGTCTCGGCGTGGTGCCCTACAGCCCCCTGGCGCGGGGGGTCCTGACCGGAAAATACGATCCCGACAAGGAGCCGCCGCCCGAGACGCGGGCGGGACGCGCCGACCGGCGATTGATGCAGACCGAGTGGCGCCGGGAGTCCCTGGTGATCGCGCAGAAGCTGCGGGCGCATGCCGAATCCCATGGCATCAGCGCCGTCCAGTTCGCCTTCGCCTGGGTGCTCAACAATCGCCTGGTGACGGCGCCGATCGCCGGGCCGCGCACCATGGAACAGTGGGAGTCCTACCTCGGCGCCCTCGACTACCGCTTCACGGCCGAGGACGAGGCACTGGTCGACAGCCTGGTGACGCCCGGTCATCCGTCGACGCCGGGCTACAACGACCCCGCCTATCCGCTCGAGGGCCGCGTTCCCGTCACCGGCTGAGTTCGCGCATCGCCGCGTCCAGCCCCTCCAGGGTCAGGGGGAACATCCGCCCCGCCATGAGCTCGCGGATCATGGCGACGGAAGAAAAGTACTGCCACTGCGCCTCCGGCAGCGGATTGAGCCATACCGCCTTGGAATAGGTGCCGAGGAAACGCCTCAGCCATACCGCCCCGGCTTCCTCGTTGAAATGCTCCACGCTGCCGCCGGGGCTGGTGATCTCGTAGGGACTCATGGCCGCATCGCCGACCAGCACCAGCTTGTAGTCGGCCGGGTAGGTGTGCAGCAGGTCCCAACTCGGTGTGGTCTCGCGCCGACGGCGGGCGTTCTCGCGCCAGACGCGCTCGTAGATGCAGTTGTGAAAATAGTAATGCTCGAGGTGCTTGAACTCGGCCCGGGCGGCCGAGAAGAGCTCTTCGCAGGCGCGCACGTGGGGGTCCATCGAGCCTCCGACATCGAGCAACAGCAGCACTTTGACCGCATTGTGCCGTTCCGGAACCATGCGCAGGTCGAGCCAGCCGGCCTGCCGGGCCGTGGCCCTGATGGTCTCGGCCAAGTCGAGCTCCGTCGCCGCCCCCTCACGCGCGAAGCGGCGCAGGCGGCGCAGCGCGAGCTTGACGTTGCGGGTGCCGAGCTCGCGTTCGCCGTCGAGGTCGCGGAAGTCGCGGCGGTCCCAGACCTTGGCCGCGCGGAAGTTGCGGTTGCCGTCCTGGCCGATGCGCACGCCTTCGGGGTTGTAGCCGAAGGCGCCGAACGGCGAAGTCCCGGCGGTGCCGATCCACTTGCTGCCGCCTTGATGGCGGTCGCGCTGTTCGGCCAGGCGTCGGCGGAGGGTTTCGAGCAGCCTGTCGAGGCCGCCAATCGCCTCGATCTGCGCCTTCTCCTCGTCCGTGAGAAGGCGTTCCGCCAGCTTGCGCAGCCAGTCCCCGGGGATATCCGCGGCGAGGTCTTCGTCCGGATCTGGCTCGAGCCCGCGAAAGACCTCGCCGAACACGCGGTCGAAGCGATCGAGGTGGCGCTCGTCCTTGACCAGCAGGCTGCGCGCCAGGAAGTAGAAGCGGTCGATGTCGTAATCGGCGACGCCGGCTTCCGTCGCGGCAATGAGGTCGAGATACTCGCGCAAGGAGACCGGCACCTCCGCCTCGCGCAAGCCGAAGAAAAGCCTGACGAACATACGGTGCCCCCCTGGAGGTGAGGCCTAGCGCTGTTCGCGCCGGTGCAGGAAGGCCAGGCGCTCGAACAACTGGACGTCCTGTTCCGACTTTAGCAGCGCACCGTAAAGCGGCGGAATCAGCTTGGCGCTGTCCCGGCTGCGCAGCACCTCGGGCGGGATCTCATCCGCCATCAGCAGCTTCAGCCAGTCGAGCAGTTCCGAGGTCGAGGGCTTCTTCTTCAGGCCGGGCACCTCGCGGATTTCGTAGAAAAGGGTCAGCGCCTCGCGCACTAGGCGTCGCTGGATGTCCGGATAGTGGACCTGGACGATCCGCTCCATGGTTTCGGGCTCGGGAAAGCGGATGTAATGGAAAAAGCAGCGGCGAAGAAAGGCGTCTGGCAGCTCCTTCTCGTTGTTCGAGGTAATGAAGACGATCGGCCGCCGGCGGGCGCGCACGGTCTTGCCCGTCTCGTAGACGAAGAACTCCATGCGGTCGAGTTCCTGGAGCAGGTCGTTGGGGAACTCGATGTCGGCCTTGTCGATCTCGTCGATCAGAAGGACCGGCGTGTCCTCGCTTTCGAAGGCCAGCCACAGCTTGCCCGGCCGGATGTAGTTGGCGATCTCGTGCACCCGTGGATCGCCGAGCTGGCCGTCGCGCAGCCTGGCAACGGCGTCGTATTCGTAGAGGCCGTGCTGCGCCTTGGTGGTCGATTTTATCGACCATTCGATCAACGGCCGGCCGAGTGCGTGCGCCACCTCGGCAGCCAGCACCGTCTTTCCCGTCCCCGGCTCGCCCTTGACGAGCAAGGGGCGCTGCAGGGTGATGGCGGCGTTGACCGCGACCGTCAGATCCTCGGTCGAGACGTAGCCGTCTGTTCCCTCGAAACGCAAGATCAGCTCCTTCCGTTTTCTGCTCAGGTTCCGCTGCGGGTGTCGGCGGCCTTGCGCTGCCTGCCGGGCCGGCCTGCCAAGGCCTCGGGCCGCCGGCTTCCGGTCGCCGAGGGGCCCCCAGCGTCTTCTCCCGACGCCACATGAACGGATTTTCATGATTCGGACAGGTGCAGGTAAGCCGCCATGACCCATATTTCCGACGAGTACGTGCAGGGTATCGTGCGGTCGTGTGCGGTCCGACCGTGCGCAGGTCAACTCGCCGCAAAGGAGATTCGCTCCATGAAGACTTACAGTTTCAAGACGGCGACGCTGGTGCTGGCGCTGGCGGTCGGGATCGCCGCGCCGGCCGCGGCGCGCCCCGCTCCGGACAGTTTCGCCGATCTGGCCGAGAAGGTCACGCCGGCTGTCGTCAACGTGTCGGTGGTGCAGTCGGCCGGTCCGCAGATGATGGGCGGCCGCGAGCTGCCGCTGCCCG
>CAZDBC010000272.1:0-5287 GCA_964503295.1 uncultured Kiloniellaceae bacterium
CACGTCCGGCTGACGCTCGCTCACCACGAATGGGCCGGTGCCGTTAGCGTTGGTGCTGGCGTGGTTGGCCTCGTCACCGCCCTTGACGTTGGTCGCCTCGGTGGTGCCGTTCGCCTCCGACCACTCCTTGTCCATGATGTACATGAACACCCAGTCGCGCGGCAGGATCGGGTTCGGTGCCGGCGTCGTCACCTCGATGGTGTGGTCGTCGATCTTCTTGATCTCGGTGGCCTTGCGCCCGTAGCCCTTCATGTCGGATCCCTCGGTCAGGGTCCGCTGCCACGAAAAGATCACGTCGTCGGCGGTGAAGTCGTTGCCGTTGTGGAACTTGACGCCCTGGCGCAGCTTGAAGACCCACTTGGTCGGCTCCGTGTTTTCCCACGAGACCGCCAGGGCGGGCTGCAACTGCAGGTCCTGGTCGTAGGCGGTCAGACCTTCGTAGACATTGCCGGTGAAACCCAGGGTGAAGGTCTCGTTCAGGCCGTGGGGATCGAGCGACTGCGCGTCGCCCTGAAAGGCCCACCTGAAGGTCTCGGCCTGCGCGGGCCCGGCCGCGAGCAGGCCGGCGACGCTCAGCGCCGCTATGATATCCTTACGGAAGCGCATTATCGTCTCCCCTTGCTTCTTGTTGCTGTGGAACCCGCGCCGACGGCCTCGCGCCTCGCGCGCCGGCGCCCCTGCCAATCGTCCAAACCTAGAGTAAGGCAGGGAGCGAAACAAGCTGGATCGCCCTCGTCAACTGCCGTGCCGGCCGGGCCGAGAGGCCCTTGGCCGGCGTCCGGAATGCCGCGAGTGCCGGCCCTGCGGACCCGCTTGGCCCGCGGGGCTCAGGCCATTGTCAAGGTGCAAGGATATAAGAGATTTTGGCTTTTCACAAAAGAGGTTAGCCGCTAACCCAGGCGCACCCGCGAGGTCGAGCCACTTCCTGGACGGCCGTGAAGGTCTTGCCCATAGTCCAGTACGCACGGGCGGCGGCAGGCGACAGCGAGTCCCCGCCCGGCAACATCCAGCGTAAGCGGTCCGGACGACCCCATGAGCCAGCACAACAGCCTCTCCCCCACCGACACGGCCGGCCTTATGCGCCGCGCCACGCACGCCGCTGTTGCGACGGCCGTCGTGCTCGTCCTGGCCAAGCTCGGCGCCTGGTTCGCAACGGATTCCGTCAGCCTGCTTGCGACCCTCGTCGATTCGATGCTCGACGTCGCGGCATCGCTGCTCAATCTGTTCGCCGTACGCCACGCCCTCACCCCAGCCGACAGGGAGCACCGCTTCGGCCACGGCAAGCTCGAGCCGCTGGCCGCCCTCGGTCAGGCGGCCTTTATCGCCGGCTCCGCCGTTTTTCTGGTGATCGCCGCCGGCCAGCGCTTCGTCGGACCGCGGCCGATCCAGCACACCGAAGTCGGCATTCTCGTCATGGTTTTCTCGATCGTGCTCACCCTTGGGCTTGTCGCCTATCAGCGTTCGGTGGTGCGACGAACCGGCTCCCTGGCGATCCGCGCGGACAGCCTGCACTATCTCGGCGACCTCCTGGTCAACGCAGCCGTGATACTCGGCCTCCTTCTGTCGCTGGAGTTCGGCTGGCTCTGGATCGACCCCGCTCTCAGCGTTGCCATCGCCGCCTATATTCTCGCAACCGCCGCACGCATCGCCCGCGGGGCGCTGGACATGCTGATGGACCGCGAGCTGCCCGACAGCGATCGGGTCCGCGTGATCGAGATCGTAAGCCGTCATCCGGAAGTGATCGGAATGCACGACCTGCGCACACGGGCATCAGGCCCCAAGCGCTTCATCCAGCTTCATCTCGAGCTGGACGGCAGGATGAACCTGCGCCGTGCCAACGTCATCGCCGATACCATAGAGATCGAGTTGCAGACCGAATTTCCCGATGCCGAGATCATTATTCACCAGGATCCCTACGGCGTCGACGATGCCAGCACGCCGATCGTGCGCCGCCCCGCCACAGGCGACTGACCGGCGTTGCCCGGCCGGGCGCCGACTGGACAAGCTTTGCCGCGTTGCGCATAGTCCGGCGGCATCCTGGCAGGGCCTGCGCACGGCGCTCTGCCCGGTGACCCTCTCCCGGCCCGGTCGAACATTGCGATGTACCAGGACCACAGCCTGATGCCCAGCGAGACGGCCCGCCTTCTCGCGCTCGGCATCCTTGCCGGCGGAGAGGCCCGCTATGCCGACGTCGCCGAGCAGGTGCGCAGTTTCATCGAGCGCATCGTGGGCCCCTCGCTCGATATCGTCGCCAGTCCGCTCGAGCTTTTGAAGGTCGAGGGTTTCATCGAGGCGGCCGACGCCGGCGGTTCCGGACCGCGGAGGAGCGACGCCGCCGTCCTGCGGATCACCGAGGCCGGACGTCGCGAACTCATGCGCCTGCTGACGGCACGGCCGCGCCCTCCGGTCAGCGAGCTCAACCGCCTGATCATCGCTCTCAAGATGCGCTTTCTTCACCTGCTCGAACCCGCGGCGCGGCGCGCGCAACTGGAGATCCTGATCGAGATGTCGGAATCGGAGCTGGCGCGCCTGCTCGAGTTGCGCGAGCGCCACGCACAGGCGCCCGGACACCTGGCTGCCAGGCTCGACCAGGAGATCGCGCAGAGCCGCGAACGCATCCGCTGGTTCGGGTCTCTCCGCGAGGCCCTGCCCGAGGGCTGAAGTCCGCCGGCCTTCTCCACCCGCCGCACGACAGGGCCAAAGGCCAGTCTCAGAGCGCCGTCAGTAGAGGTGCTGTCCGCCGGTCACGAAGATTTCGGTGCCGGTCACGTAGTCGAAGTCCGGCGTGCAAAGGCGGAACACCGCGGCCGCGACCTCGTCCGGACGTCCCATGCGGTGCAGCGGGATGCGGGGAATGAGAGCCTGATACTCCTCGCCGATCATGGCCGTCTCGATCTCGCCCGGCGCGACCGCATTGACCCGGATGCCCAGTTCGGCGAACTCGACGGCGAGCTCCCGGGTCAGGGCCGACAGCGCCGCCTTGGACGTGGAATAGGCCGAGCCCGCGAAGGGGTGGATCGCGTGGCCGGCGATCGAGGTAATGTTCACGATGCAGCCCCTGCCGCGGCGCAGGGCGGGGGCAAAGCCGCGCGCCAGCTCCAAGGGCGCGAAGAAGTTGAGCTCGAACACCTCCCGCCAGGTTTCGACGTCCCCGTTGAGGCAGCCCAGGCGCTCTTTGAAGTGGGTCTTGGGCGACACGGCCGCGTTGTTGACCAAGGCATGGAGCGGACGCTCGCCGAGGGTGGCATTGGCCCGCGCCACGAAATCGGCGACGCTGCCCGGCTCGGCGAGATCGGCCGTGATGTGCTCGGTCCAGTTGGGGTCGCGCTTGCAGGCTTCGGGCACTTCCTCGCGCGAACAGGTAATGATGCGCCAGCCCTCGTCGCTGAACCGCTTCACGGTCGCATGCCCTATGCCCCGGCTGGCGCCGGTCAGCACGACCGTCTGTTCCCGCTGCTGCTCCATGACGGGCATTCTAACCGATCCGCAGGCCGCCGCCAGCGCCGCGGGTCCGCACGGACGGCAGGGCGGTCAGCGGACCGACACGACCTTGAAGGTGCGCAAGGAGCCGTCGTGCTCGCGGATGGAGACGTACTCCCCGACCTTGAAGACGTGACTGTCGAAGCGGTAGCCCGCCTCGTCGTCGTCGGGATCGCCCTCGACGTCGTAATGAAAGGCCCAGGAACCGCCGCGGCGGTGGACAAGATGACCGACCTCTTCGTCTTTCCCCGGCCAGAAGCGCGTCACGATGCAGTCCTGCCTGTGCTGGCGCCAGGCCTCCTGGTCGATATGCCCCTCGGGCGTAAGGGGCGCGCGTACGACGTAGCCGCGCTCGGGGCTACCGTTCGGAAAATCCGGATCGCGTGCCAGTTCCAGGCGGATCTCTTGTAGAGGCATGGTCGGGCTCCGTCTCCCTTGAGTGCTGATTGGGCGCTCGATCTGGCTGCGGGTCTCGCGCCGAGGCGATCAAACGCCCCGCGGCACCCTCGCCGAAACCGCCGCCAGCCGCTAATGCGACAGAAGAACCGGGATCTCTGCCGTCTCCAGGACGTACTGGGTGGTTCCGCCGAGCACCATCTCGCGAAACCGGCTGTGCCCGTAGCCGCCCATGACCATCAGGTTGACACCGGCCTCCCCGGCCTCGGCGAACAGGGCCTTGCCGACGCTTCCGTCCTCGCGCTTGAAGGCCCAGGTCTCGGCCTTAACGCCGTGGCCGGCCAGGAAGCCGACGAGTTCGCTTGGCCGCGCTTCGCGCCCGTCCTCGCGGCAGGTCATCACGGTGACACGCTCGGCGCGACGCAGGAACGGCAGAGCGGCCGTCGCCGCCCGGGCCGCCTCGCGCGAGCCGTCCCAGGCGAGGCCCACGCGCTTGCCGACGGTGGCATCGGCCAGCTTCGGCGGCACCAAAAGGACGGGACGGCCGCTCTCGAACAACGCGGCATCGACCTCGGCATAGGTCGTGCCGGCGTCCTCTTCATCGGGGCGAGCCAGGATCACGACATCGGCGAGGCGACCGCGGCGGCCCACCTCGTCCGCCGGCCGGCCCTCAACGACACGCAGGCTGATTGTCGCGCCTTCATGCTTCAGCGGTGCGTCGGCTTCGACCTTGGAGACGCCTTCGCCGGGGTCGCACTCGTCGAAGACCTGGCGGGCGCGCAGCAGTCGCTGTTCGGCGCGCTTCTTGAACTCCTCGAACAGCTCGGTCGTCGCCATGCCGGACATGCCATTGGCCATGACCGGAATGCTGTGGGTGACATCGCCCTGGACGTGGAGAAACTCCAGACGACCGCCGAAGCGGCGCAAGATCGAAAGGCTCAGCTCGACCACCGCCGTACTTGCCGCCGTCCCGTCGAGAACCGTGAGTAGCTTGGCGAATTCGTTCATTGTTCTTCATTCTCCTGGCGCCCCGGCGATACCGGCGGCGACCGCTGTGCAGATTGCCCGGCGTAACGCCGGGTCTCTATAGAACGCTCGTTCCGCTCGCCTTTTAACCTCGCGCAAGTGGCGCAACCGGCGGAGCCTAGGGATAAAGGCGCCGGGTCGTCCAGTCCTCGCCATCGCGTTCATAGACCAGCCGGTCGTGAAGTCGGAACGGTCGATCCTGCCAGAACTCGATCCGGCGCGGCGCGATCCGGAAGCCGGACCAGTGGGGCGGGCGCGGCACACTGCCGACGGCGAACTTGGCGGCATAGAGGGCCACCCGCTTCTCCAACTCGTAACGGCTCTCCAGCGGACGCGACTGCTGGCTCGCCCAGCGGGCGACGGAACACGTCAACCGGGGCTTACG
>CAZDBC010000273.1:0-5275 GCA_964503295.1 uncultured Kiloniellaceae bacterium
CGGGCCGCCTCGATGAACTCGCGATTGACGAGGCCGAGCGTGGCACCGCGTACGGACCGGGCGAAGAAGGGGATGTTGACGACGGCGATCGCCAGGAGCGCGTTCATCAGCCCCGGCCCGAGGGCGGCGACGATGGCGAGCGCCAGGAGCAGGTAGGGAAAGGCCATCAGCATGTCGACGCCGCGCATGATGACGTTGTCGACCAGCCCGCCGAAGTAGCCGGCGATCAGGCCGATGCTGGCGCCGATCAGCGTCGCCGCCAGGGTCGCGGCGATGCCGACGGCCAAGCTGACCCGGCTGCCCCAGACGAGGCGCGAGAGCAGGTCACGCCCGAGCTGGTCGGTGCCGAGTAGGTGCTCGGAGCTGAACGGCGGCAGCAGGCGGTTGGCAGGGTTGGTGGCGTCCGGATCGGCCAGCGGCAGAAGGGGCGCGGCCAGCGCAAGCAGGGCGATCATCGCCACCAAACCGAAACCGACCACGGCCAGCTGGTTGCGCCGCAGCCGCGCCCAGGGGCCCGGCCGGCTCGGGCGCTGCGCGCTCTCGTCCAGCATTGCCGCGGCGCCGGTCATCACACCTTGACCCGCGGGTCGAGCATGGCCTGCGCCACGTCGGTCACCAAGTTGATCAGGACGTAGCTCGCCGCGACCAGCAGCACGCCGCCCTGCACCAGCAGGATGTCGCGGGTCGAGATCGCGGTGACCAGCATGCGGCCGATGCCCGGCCACTGGAACACGCTCTCGATATAAACCGCGCCGCCGAGCACGAAGCCGGCCTGGATGCCGATGATGGGGATGATCCCGACCAGCGCGTTCTTGAGCGCGTGGCGGTAGATCACCGCCGGTTCGCGCAGGCCCTTGGCCCGGGCGGTGCGCACGTAGTCCTGGCGCAGCACCTCGAGCATGTTAGAGCGGGTCAGGCGCGCCACCACGCCGGTGGCGACGACCGCCAGCGAGATCGCCGGCAGCGCAAGATGATGCAGGAGATCGGGCAGATCCTCGTCGCCGAACAGCGAGTACATGCCGCCGGTCGGGAACCACCCGAGACCCACCGAGAACCACAGGATCAGCAGAATGCCGAGAAAGAAGGAGGGTGTGGAGATGCCGATCAGAACCAGCAGCGTGACCAGCTTGTCCTGCCAGCCGTACTGCTTGACCGCGGCGACCACGCCGGCGCCGACGCCGAACAGGCAGCAGAGCGCTAGCGCCGCGCCGGCGAGGATCAAAGTCGGGCCGAAACGCTCCAGGATCTCGTCCAGCACCGGCCGATTGAGCGAGTAGGAGCGGCCGAAGTCGCCCTCCAGGATACCGCCGAGCCAAGTCAGGTACTGGATCGGCAGGGACTGGTCGAGACCGAGCTGGCGGTTGAGCCGCTCGACGTTCTCCGGCGTCGCGTAAGCGCCGAGGATCGCGGTCGCCGGGTCGCCCGGAATGAGCGAGATGACCAGAAAGACGATGATCGAGATCCCGAACAGTACCGGGATCGCCATGAACAGCCGTCGCACGATGTAGGTCAGCATGACGCCATCACCGCTGCCGTTCGCCGCGCCCGCCGCACCGCCGGGCGGGCGGCCGGGCGGGCACCACCACCCGCCCGGCCGAGGCTCCTACTCCTTGCGCGTCTCGTGGAGCCGCAGGAGGAAGGAGGGCTGAAGCCGAAAGTTCTCGACCCGCTTGCTGGTGACAGCATTCTGTTTCCAGTTGGCGATGAAGGCCCAGGGCGCGTCCTCGTAGACGATCTCCTGCATCTCGCGGTAGAGGCGTGCTCGCTCTTCCTGGTCGGTCGAGGTGCGCGCGGCCTCGAGCAGCCGGTCGACCTCCGGGTTGGCGTAGTAGCCGGAGTTGAAGCCGCCCTTCTCCGGCCAGGCGTCGCTGCGCAGCGCGAGATAGGGCAGCGTGTCGGGGTCGTTGGTCATCCAGGCCATCTCGGCCATGGCGGCCTTGCCCTCGAGTCCCGGATTGACCTTGCCGAGGAAGGTGTTCCACTCGTAGGTCTCGATCTTCGCCTCAAGGCCGACCGCGGCCAGGTTGGCCTGAATCGCCGTGCCCATGGCGACCGGATCGAGCATGCCCGAGCCGCTCTCGGTCACGTAGAAGGTGATCTCGTCACCGGTGTGACCCGCCTCCTCGATCAGCCGGCGCGCCTTCTCGGGATCATGGGGATAGGGCTCGAGCGCCTCGTTATAGGCCCAGGCGAAGGCAGCCGGCGTCGGTCCCGTCGCGACCGTCGCCGTGCCCTGCAGCACGTTCTCGACCAGCGCTTTCTTGTCGATGGCGTAATTCACCGCGTGGCGCATGCGTTTGTCGTCGAACGGCTCTTCCTTGAGGTTGAGGATCAGGAACCAGAGGTGCGGCCCGGCCTGTTCGTGCAGCGTGAAGTCGGGCGAATCGGCGAAGGTGGCCACATTGTCAGGCGGCACCTCGACCATGAGGTCTATGCCGCCGGAGAGCATCTCGCTGACCCGCGCGTTGGCGTCGGGAATCGGACGGAAGACCACGCCGCGCAGGGGCGGCGCACCGTCCCAATAGTCCTCGATGCGCTCCAGCGCGACCTGGCGGTTGCTCTCCCAGACCCGGAACTTGAAGGGCCCTGTGCCGACCGGGTTGCGACCGTAGTCCTGCTTGTGCTGCCGCACCGCCGTGGGCGAGACCATGAGGCCGGTCGGATAGGCGAGGTTGGACAGCAGCGGCGCGTAAGGCTCGTCCAGATGCAGCTCAACGGTATGGCTGTCGACCACGCGCGTCTCCTCGATCGCGCCAAAGAAGAACGACAGCGGGAAGGGCCCGGTGTCGTGGTCGGGATGGTTCTCGTCGAGCATCCGGTCGAAGTTGTACTTGACCGCCTCGGCGTCGAACGGCGTGCCGTCGTGGAAGGTCACGCCCTCGCGCAGCTTGAAGTTATAGACCGTGCCGTCCTCGCTGATGGTCCAGGATTC
Source organism: uncultured Kiloniellaceae bacterium (assembly GCA_964503295.1). Lineage (GTDB taxonomy): Bacteria > Pseudomonadota > Alphaproteobacteria > Kiloniellales > Kiloniellaceae > CAZDBC01. The sequence continues at coordinate 2,933 of CAZDBC010000273.1, forward strand.
GGCAAGCGCCGGCTCGACCTCCAGGCTGCCGTCCTTGTAGCGGGTCAGCCCGTCGTACATGTTGACCAGGATGCGGAAGTCGTTGACCGCGGTCACCGTCGCCGGGTCCATCGACTTCGGCTCGGCGATCTGGCCGACGACAAGAACGCCGCTCGGCGTCTGGGCAGCGACTGGCGACAGTGCGGCCGCAGACAGCATCGCAATCGCGACAATGCCGACGGCGAGCGCGGAGCCCGCGCGCGCACCGGACGCGCCGATCGATCGCTTGGAAATGCGCTTCAACATGGCTTTGCCTCGCTTCTGTTCGCGGGTCGCTTCCGCGCGGCCCGTTGTTTTTCTGTTTACGGATCTCGCCCCGAAAAATGCTCTCCCCTTCCTTGCCCGGAGTCAAGATTTATCATAACAAATATGATAATCATGCTATCGTTGGATGGTTCGACGAGGCAATAACAGGACGTCGGAAACCTTGACCTCTCTCAACCTCGCGCCGCTGCCCAAGCGCTCCGATCTCGTGGCCGAGCAGATCAAGTCCTGGATCGCCGACGCCGCTCTCAAGCCTGGCGACCGCCTGCCTCAGGAGAAGCAGCTCATGGAGCACTTCGGAGTCAGCAAGGGCACCATGCGCGAAGCCCTCAAGTCGCTCGAAGTTCAGGGCCTGATCCGGGTGAGCACCGGCCCGCGCGGCGGCGCCTCGGTGGCCAGCGTCAGCGCAGAGCGCGCGATGCAGCTGCTCGCCAACTACTTCTATTTCCAGAACGTGACCCTGGAGCAGATCTATGCCGTCAGGAAGCTGCTCGAGCCGGAACTGGCCGCCTCGGTGGTCGGGCATCTGGACGAGGCGGATCTCCAAGCCCTGGAGCGTTCGATCGATCTCTGCAGCCACTCCCCCGCCGACCGCGAGACCGAGCACCGTCAGCGCCTCGCCGAGCTCGACTTTCACGACATTCTGGCGAACGCCTGCCGCAACGAGTTCCTGGCCTTCAACTGCCGCTTCATGAACTCGCTGCTCAAGACCTGCACCGTCATCCGCAAGATCTACAGCGGCGAGGCGACCGGACGGACCCGCGAGCGGGCGCGTCGCCTGGGCACCGACGGCCTGGTGGCTCACAAGGCCTTGCTGGCGGCTTTCCGTGACGGCGACGCCGACAGGGTGCGCGCACTGATGTACGAGCATATCGTCCAGGCCGAAGAGCACATGGTGGCCCTCGAGGCCGTTCTGGTGCGCCGCTTCATGGACGGCGAACGGCCGCGCCGGCCGGCCGCATCGGCGAGCTAGCGCCGCACGACTCGATACCGGGATCAGGCATCGGCCCGACCGGCCGACAGAAAGGAGAAGGATTCATGTCGAACACGGAAACCACGCAGCGCGCCGCGCGTGCCGCGGCGGACGCAGTCGACGAGGCGCGCCTCTGGCAAAGGCTCATGGACATGGCACAACACGGGGCGACGCCGCGCGGTGGCGTCAACCGCCAGGCGTTGTCAAAGGAGGACGCGGCAGCACGGCGGACATTCGTCGCGTGGGGGCGGGAGCAGGGCTTCACGCCCTACACCGACGCGATCGGCAACATCTTCCTGCGGCGCCACGGACGCGAAGATGACGCGCCGCCGGTGGTGGTCGGCAGCCACCTGGACAGTCAGCCGATGGGCGGCAAGTTCGATGGCGCCTACGGCGTATTGGGCGGATTCGAAGCCCTGGAGGCGATGAACCTGGCCGGGGTCGAGACCCGGCGCCCGATCGAGGTGGTCGCTTGGCTGAACGAGGAAGGCAGCCGGTTCCAGCCGGGCATCATGGGCTCGGCGAGCTTTTCCGGACGCATGAAGCTCGAGGACCTGCTCGGCGTCACCGACCGCGACGGCATCACCGTGGAGGCCGCCTTGAAGGAGTTTCTCGCCGCCACGCCGGAGGTCGAGCAACGACCCCTCGGCTTCCCCCTCGGCGCCTACATCGAGGCCCACATCGAGCAGGGCCCCCTGCTCGAGCACGCCGGCAAGCCGGTCGGCGTCGTGCGCCGCGTTCAGGGCCTGCGCTGGTTCGCGATCGAAATCCTCGGCGAGGCGGCGCACGCCGGCACCACGCCCTTGCGCCTGCGCAAGGATGCGCTCAAGGCGGCGACCAGCATGATCGCCGCGCTTGAGCAGGCGATGGACGATCCCGAAGACGTGGTGCGCTTCACGGTCGGCCGCTTCGAGGTCGAGCCCGGAGCCCCCAACACGGTGCCGGCGCGCGTCTTCTTCACCATCGACCTGCGCCACCCCGAGGCCGAGGTGCTCGACCGCCTGACCGGCGAGATCCACCGTATCTGCCGGGAGCAGGCGCGCGGCTGCGAGGTCAAGGTCGAGCAG
>CAZDBC010000274.1:0-5268 GCA_964503295.1 uncultured Kiloniellaceae bacterium
ACCCAGCGCCTGCTGCATGGGATGGGTCTCGGCCTGCTGTTCGGCTTCGTGTTCGGGGATGTCGGCGGCGGCGTTCTGGCCAGCGCCGGCCAAGTCCTGCTGAGCAGCGCCTATTCGCGCGAGGCGGAGGCGGAGGCCGACCGCCTCGCCCTCGAACTGCTCGCCGGCGCCGGCATCGGCGCGCGCGGGCTCGCCGCCTTCTTCGCCCGCCTGCACGAACGCTACGGCGCAGTTGGGTCCGCGTCGACCCTGCTGTCGAGCCATCCCGATCTCTCCGGACGACTTGCCCGTGCGCGCGCCGCCGCTCAGGCGCAGCCCGAATCGATGCCGCCGGCCCTCGGCCCTGCGCAGTGGAACGCCGTGCGCGCCGTCTGCGACTGAGCGCAGCCCGCGCCCGATCCCTGTGCCGAAACTCACAGCCCGCAGTTCCCGCTGATGACAGGCTGGCCGACGATATTCGTCGGCCCTGCCCCGAATTCCCGGCGGCCGCGGTCCGGCGCGGGAGATTTGAGATGGTCGATTCCCTCGAGGTCCTCGGGCCGCAGCAGGTCGTTCCCCGCTCGGCCACGCTCTGGCTGGTGAGCCAGGCCTTCGCCTTGCTCAACGGCGAAGGCGAGTCGGCTGAGCTCGCCTACGACCAGGTCGTCGAGCTTTTGCGCGCGCGCGACGACGCTCTGGACAGCTTGGTCGGCGCGCTGCGCGCGGCGCCCGCCGACGCCCTGGCCCGCATTGGCCCGGCAGCCAAGGCGGCGGCCGAGCCCCTGTTTCGCGTTGCGCTCGAGGCCCTGCCGCGCGCCTGCAAGGAGGAGGAGGGTTGCGAAGGTCCGCGCGACGGCGAGATCCTGGTGCGCACCATGGCCATCGAGGCGCTGCAGCGGGTCGCCGAGCGCCATCCGGAGACCGGCGAGATGGTGCTGGTACTGATTCGCGAGCGCCCCGCGCGACCCCTGCTGGTCGAGGCGGTCAAGGCGGCGCGCGCCCTGAAGCTCGGCGAGCAGGCGGCCAAGCTGCTGCCCGAGGAGGACCGCTGGATGCTCGACATCAAGACCGTGCCGGCCGGGGAACTCATGGCGGAACCCGAGCGGACCGACGACGCCGATCTCGCTCACGTGGCCCCGACCCTGCGGCCGCTCGGCGTCGCGCCCAAGGCGGACTGCTGTTCGCCGCGCCGGGAGGACTGAGCCATGGCGAACTGCACCGCGACCGTCCCGAACCTCAACACCTCGGGCGACAACCTCTACGGTCCGCGCATCTGCTGGCAGGCCTTCATCGACTGGGCGTGGGACGCCTTCGACTTCGACAAGAACGACTGGGACCAGGGCTTCGGCTACCACTCTGTGTGCGACAATCGCCGCCCCCTGTCGCGCACCCTGTCGGGCGTCTGGTGCCTGACCTACTCCTCGCCCAATTTCCCGCGCGAATCCTACAACTCGAACATCCTGGAGTGGGGCTGCCGCTTCGCGCGCAACGCCATCGACGAGCTGGACGCACGCTGCGGCGGCGGGGGCGCGATCGCGCGCACCCAGTGGGGGCCCTTCGTCAACGACTGGACGCAACTCTACATCCCCTACTGGTACGGTCAGGGCGTCAGCCTGCGCGCCGGCACCTTGATTCACGAGGCCCGTCACGCGGACGGCAAGGGTCACAACAGCGGCAACAACGATTCCAGCTGGGGCTACAACGGCGCCTGGCGCTGGCAGGTCGCCTGGCTGGCCTGGTTCGCCTTCGAAGGTCGGTCGACCTCCACGGCGATGAAGAACCAGGCCCGGCAGCGCGCCAACAACATCATCAACAACAACTTCGACACCCACCCCGGCTTCAACGTCTGACGACCGCCCCCCGACCTCCGAGGCCTGCGCCTTCGACGCGCTGAAGGTGCAGGCCTTTCGGGCGCGGGCAGGATCGTGTCGGTGGACAGTCCGCTCGTCCGGCAAGGCGGAGGCATTCCGGCTGCGCGACCGCTGGTCGCCCGCTGCCTTGGCGGCTAATCTCCCCTCAAAGAGATGCTTGCGGAGGGAACCGGCCCATGAACCTGGCCGCCTGGCTGGTGCGCGCTGGCCGTGCGCACCCCGCCCGCCCGGCCGTCGCGCGCGGGACCGGGCTGTTCGCCGATTACGGCACCCTGGCCGGGCGCGCCGCGCGTCTTGCGGGCGGCCTTGCGGGCCGGTTCGGCCTGGCGCCCGGCGACCGGGTCGCGATCGTCGCGGCGAACTGTCCCGAGTACGTCGAGATGCTGTTCGGCGCCTGGCACGGCGGCTTCGCGGCGGTGCCGGTCAACGCCAAGCTGCACGGCGCCGAGATCGCCGACATCCTGGGGCGCTGCGGCGCCCGGGTCGCCTTCGCCACTTCCGGACTGGACGCAACGATCGCCGCCCATGGGGCGCAGGCCGAGGTGGTCACCGTCGGCGGGCGCGATTACGAGGCGCTGCTGACTGCCGAGCCGGTCCCGCTGGTCGCGCGCGCGCCCGGGGACCTGGCCTGGCTGTTCTACACCTCCGGCACCACCGGAAAGCCCAAGGGCGCCATGCTCAGCCACCGCAACCTGGCCGCCATGACCTTCGGCTTTTTGACCGACGTCGATCCGACCGGGCCGAACGACAGCTTCGTCCACGGCGCGCCCATGAGCCACGGCTCCGGGCTCTACAGCATGGCCCTGGTGTGCCGCGCCGGGCTCAACGTGATCCCCGAATCGGGCGGCTTCGAGCCCGAGGAGATCCTGCGCCTCCTCGCCGCGCGGCCGGGCGGCTCCATGTTCGCCGCCCCGACCATGATCAAGCGGCTGGTGGCCTGCCCTTACGAGATTGACCCGGCCGTCATCCGCACCCTCGTCTGGGGCGGCGCGCCCATGCACGTGGCCGACGTGCTGCGCGCCCTGGAGCGCTTCGGGCCGCGCTTTGCCCAGATCTACGGTCAGGGCGAGACGCCGATGACCACCACCGTGCTGTCGCGCGAGGACATCGCGGACCACGACCATCCGCGCTGGATGGAACGCCTGGGCTCCGCCGGCATCGCCAATTCGGCGGTCGAGGTTCGCGTTGCGGACGAGAACGACGCAACGCTCCCGCCTGGCGAGACCGGCGAGGTTCTGGTGCGCGGCGACAGCGTGATGGCCGGCTACTGGAACGACCCGCAGGCGACCGCGAAGACGCTGCGCGGCGGCTGGCTGCACACCGGTGACGTCGGCGCCTTCGACGCCGACGGCTATCTGACGCTGAAGGACCGCTCCAAGGATGTGATCATCTCAGGCGGCGCCAACGTCTATCCGCGCGAGGTCGAGGAGGTACTGCTGCGCCATCCGGAGGTGCGCGAGGTCTCGGTGATCGGCCGGCCCGACGAGGACTGGGGCGAGGTGGTGGTCGCCTACGTCGTCGCAGAGGGGCAGGACGGCGCGCTCGCCGGCGAGCTCGATCGCCTCTGCCTCGAGTCGATCGCGCGCTTCAAGCGGCCCAAGGATTACGTCTTCGTCGAGGCTTTGCCGAAGAACAACTACGGCAAGATCCTCAAGACCGAGCTGCGCGCCCGCGACCGCGCGCGTTGCACGGAAGGCGTTGGCTGAAACCGCTCCCAACCTCCCCCGGGGCGGGGGAGGTTCGCTGTCTCGTTTCCCCTTCCGGAGGGGTGGGGCGCAAAGCCCGTCCGCCCCCATCGGGTGTCGCGGCGGAACCATCGCGGCGCTCGGGGCATCTATGGGGGCGAAGGGCGTCCTGCCCCGGCTGGCCCCTCCGGTCGGGCGGTCGCGCCTGCCGCAGCACTGCGAAATGGAGGAGCCGCCATGCCCCACAGCGTCGAGATCCTGGAAACCGACTGGGTCACCCACGATGTGCGCCGACTGAAGGTGGCCAAGCCCGAGGGTTACCGTTTCGAACCCGGCCAGGCGACGGAGGTTGCGCTCGACAAGGAGGGCTGGCGCGAGGAGAAGCGGCCCTTTACCTTCACCTCGCTCAACGACTGGCCGGAACTCGAATTCACCATCAAGGTCTATCCGCACGGCGGCGTGACCGAGGAGGTCGGCAAGCTGAAACCCGGCGACCGCCTGCTGATCGACGAGCCCTGGGGCACCATCCAGTACAAGGGGCCCGGCACCTTCATCGCCGGCGGCGCGGGGGTGACGCCCTTCATCGCCATCCTGCGCCAGCTCGCGGCCGACGGCGCGCTCGCCGGGCACCGGCTGATCTTTTCCAACAAGACCGAGCGCGACATCATCCTGCGCGAGGAGTTCGAGGCGATGGAGGGGCTGGAGTGCCTCTTCACGGTGACCGAGCAGCCCGACGCTCCCGGCCCCGGGGTCATGAGCCGCTTCGTCGACCGCGATTTCCTGGCCGAGCACCTGGGCGACCCGAAACGGCACTTCTACCTCTGCGGCCCCGACAAGATGGTCGAGGACATCCGCGGGCACCTCAAGGCGCTCGGCGCCGACCCCCAGGCCCTGGTGTTCGAGGAGTAGCGTTGAGGCTCCATGCCAAATGGTTGGAGTACTTGCCTTATGAGTGGAGCCTTATCAGTATGTTTTCATGGTGTACCACACTACTTCCGACAAGATGAAGGCACTAGTCGCTGCGCGTCTCCTCATGGGCGACTTCGAAGATTGGAATCAGTTTCAGCAAGAACGTCAAACCGCTGATCGAATCGTGAATCGCCAGATTGCGCGAAGCGTATCTTCCCAGATTGGAAGGAATTACCGCGATTTATCGATCCAAACCGAGAGATTCATTTTGGAGAATTTTTCGCGTTGCGATTACACAGAGCTTGCGAGGCTATGCGACAAAGTTCAGTTGGGCGTTGGGATTTACCTCAGGCTCGACGAATTTGAAAAAGTATTTTTCTCGCTAGCGGAACATATCAAGGTGCAATTCCCGTTCCATGCGCATGTCAGTATTTCTCTATACGGTCTACAATTTGAATTTCCCGAACACCATTTCATGAATGACTTAGAATCTTCCTTTGCGTATTTGTCAGAAAATCAGTCCGGATTATTAAAATTATTGTGTAGTAATAAATTAGTCAAAAAACAAGCAAATATTGCCCCACTTGTGTCGAGAGAAAAATTCCTTTCTAGAAGTATAATTAGCTCATCTTTCAGTTTGGTGGAGGCATTTCTGAGTGGTATATTCTATACGACACTGCGCACAAGACAATTTGGAGCACTGCCAGCTACGGAAGATTTTCTTCTCTATGCGGAGAAGAAAGAAAGCGCGGCACTCCGTGAGCGTTTGGATAAGGTCGTTCAGTTTGTATCAAGGGGAGAGACTAGTGTGGCTGATGGGCCAT
>CAZDBC010000275.1:0-5264 GCA_964503295.1 uncultured Kiloniellaceae bacterium
CCTGCGCGATACCACCAGCCGATGGGGAAGCTGCAGCGCAGCCGGCGATCTCAGTTTCTCCTGGCGCCTGATCCTCGCCCCCGAGTCGGTGCTCGACTATATCGTCGCGCACGAGGTGGCTCACCTGATCGAGATGAACCACGGCACGAGATTCTGGGCCTTGACCCGCCGCCTCACCGACGACGCCGGTGCGGCACAGGTCTGGCTGCGCCGTCACGGGAACCGGTTGCTGCGCTACGGCTGAAGCCGCGCCGGCGGCAGGGCCAGGCTCGGCACCCAGACGTAGCCGTCCGGATCGGCGAGATAGCACTCGCGCAGGCCATGCGGCTTGTCGCGGCTGGCCGCGAGCACGGGCGTTCCGGCGGCGCGGGCCCGCGCCTCCGCTTCGTCCGGGTCGAGCCCGTAGAGGCGCAGTTCGATGCCGGCGCCGCGCAGTGCGCCGTCGCCGGTCAGCGCGGCCAGCGGGTGACCGGCGTAGGTTGCATCGGCGTGCAGCATCCAGTGCTGGCCTTCGTAGGCGAGGATCGCGAAGTCGGCCGTGCGGTGCACGAGCGTTGTCCGCAGAACCGTCTTCTGAAAGGCGAGAGCCGGGCCGATCGCACGCACCAGAAGATTGACGCCGAAGCCGCGCAGGCTGCGGCCGTAGACGTCCGGCGCCATGAAATCTCCGTCGCTCGGGCGGTTCATCGTCCTTATCCGTGGCGGCGCAACTGATGCGCCACTATAACGGGTGCGGCCCGCCGCCGTCTCGCCGTCCATCCCGCGCCAGGGAATCTTTGGTTTGGCCCGCCCTGAGAGTCTGCTCGTCACTGCCACGTTGACCGGGCTTGTCGCCATCGGCGCGATCTCGACCGATCTCTATCTGCCGTCGTTGCCGGCAATCGCCGCGGCATTCGAGACGGATGCCGCCGAGGTTCAACTTACGCTGTCGGTCTTTCTGGCCGGCTTCGCGCTCAGCCAGATCGCCTGCGGCCCAATGTCGGACGCCTGGGGACGGCGTCCGGTGCTGATCGGCGGCCTGTCGCTTTATCTGGCGGCGACTCTGCTGTGCATCTTCGCCCCGACCATCGAGGTGCTGATCGGCGCGCGCTTCGTGCAGGCTCTCGGCGGCTGTGCCGGCGTCGTGCTGGCGCGCGCGATCGTGCGCGACATCCATGGCCGAGAGGAGGCGGCGCGCATGCTGTCCTACATGTCCCTCGCCATGGCGCTCGCGCCTGCGGTCGGGCCGATCCTCGGCGGGCTGCTGCAGAGCAGTTTCGGCTGGCAGGTCAACTTCGTCGCGCTCGCGCTGTTCGCACTCGTCATGCTGGCCAGCGTTGTCGCGCTGCTGCCGGAGACCAATCCTTGGCGCGATCCCGGCGCCCTGCGGGCGGGGCGTCTCGCCGCCAACTACCGTCGCCTCGCGGGCGACCGCGCCTATCTCGGCTACGTGTTGGTCGCCTCGGCCGCCTACAGCGGCATCTTCGCTTTCATCTCCGGCTCGTCGTTCCTGATCATCGACGGTCTCGGCCTGCCGCCGCATCTCTACGGCTTCTGCTTTGCGGCCGTCGTGGTCGGTTACATGTGCGGCGCCTTCGCGTCGGGCCGGCTTAACCGGCGTCTCGGCCTCGACCGCCTGATCCTGCTCGGCGCCGGTCTCGCCTGTCTCGGCGGGCTGCCTTCGCTTGGCCTGACCCTGGCCGGGCCGCCCAGCCTGGTCGGCCTCGTGCTGCCGGTCGCCGTCTACTGCGCCGGCGCCGGCCTTCTGCTGCCCAATGCCATGGCCGGCGCCGTCGGGAACTATCCGAGGATGGCCGGCACCGCATCGGCTCTGCTGGGCTTCATCCAGATGACGTTGGCCGCCCTGATCGGTATCGGGGTCGGTCACCTCGACGACGCCAGCGGACGTGCCATGACCGCGGCCATTGCGTTCGCCGCGCTCACCGCGCTCTTTGCCCGCCTATGCCTCGTGCCGGCGCGGGCCGGAGCGGAGGTCGCAGACCGCTGAGGCTCAGCCGCCGTCCGGACGATAGCGCTCGATCTCGCGCGGACGACCTCCCCCCGCCGGCTCCGCGCCCAGACTGCGCAGGATGCGCTCGATGAAGCCGCCGCCCTCGCCCTCATGTCGCCGTTTCGGCGGCGTTTCCGGCTGCGGCGCCTCGGCGACGGCCGCGGGCGCGCCCGGCAGGGGGGCCGGCGGCACGCCCTCGAGCGCCGGCACCATGACCCGGCGCCACAGCACTGCCGGCAGCGTTCCGCCGGTGACCCTGTCCATCGGCCGCGCGTCGTCGTTGCCGACCCAAACGCCGGTGACCAGGTTGCCCGTCAGACCGACGAACCAGGCGTCGCGGAAGCTCTGGCTGGTGCCGGTCTTGCCGCCGACCGGCCGGTCGATCCGCGCGGCCTTGCCGGTGCCCCAGGCGACCGTCGCACCGAGCAGATCGGTCATGGCGGCGAGCTCGCGCCGGGCGACCACCTGCGGCGGCGGTGCCGGCGAGCGGCGATAGAGCAGCTCGCCGCCGGCCGCGCGGATTTCCTCGATACCGTGCGGCCAGACGGCGCGACCGCTGTTGGCGAAGACCGCGTAGGCCGCCGTCAACTCGAGCAGGGTGACTTCCCCGCTGCCCAGCGCGATCGTGCCGTCGCTCTCGAGCGGGCTGGCGATGCCGAGACGGGCGGCGGTCCGGGCCACGGTCTCGGGCCCGACATCGAGCGCGATGCGCACGGCAACCGAGTTGAGCGAACGCGCGAAGGCCTCGCGCAGGGTGACTTCGCCGTAGTAGCGGTCGTTGTAGTTGCCCGGGCGCCAGCCGCGCACCGCGATCGGTCCGTCGACCATGCGGCTGTCGGGCGTCAATCCCGCCTCCAGACCGGCCAGAAAGACGAAGGCCTTGAAAGCCGAGCCCGGCTGACGCAACGCCTGGGTCGCCCGATTGAACTGACTCTCCGCGTAGTCCCGCCCACCGACCATGGCGCGCACGGCGCCGTCGGGACTCAACGAAACGAGTGCCGCCTGTTCGGCGTTGCGCGTTTGCCCCTGCTCGGTCAGCACCGTGGCCAGTTCCCGCTCCGCGATGCGTTGCATGCGCGGATCGAGGGTGGTGAGCACGCGCAGGTCGCGGTCGACATCGCCGAGAAAATCGCGCACCTGAGCCATGATCCAGTCGGTGAAGTAGGGAGCCGTCTGAGCCGGGATCTTGGGCGGGGCCGGCCGCATCAGCCGTGCCGCCTCGGCCGCTTCCGGGGTCAGGAAGCCCGCCTCGACCATGGCGCGCAGGACGACGAGGGCGCGTTCCTCGGCCCGGTCGACGGCGTTGACGGGGTTGAGCCGGGAGGGCGCCTTGAGCAGGCCGGCGAGCAGGGCCGCCTCGAACACCGAGACCTGGCCTGCCGGCTTGCCGAAATAGGTGCGCGCGGCGGCGTCGACGCCGTAGGCCCCGGCGCCGAGGTAGACTCGGTTGAGGTAGATGGTCAGGATCTGGTCCTTGGTGAAGCGCCGTTCCAGCCACAGGGCCAGCAGCAGCTCCTGGATCTTGCGCTCGATCGTGCGCTCGGGCGTGAGGAACAGGATCTTGGCGAGCTGCTGGGTGATGGTGGACCCGCCCTGGACGATTCGGCCGGCCAGAAGGTTCTCGACCAGAGCACGCGCCAGGCCGCGGAAATCGACGCCGCCATGCTCGTAGAAGCGTCGGTCCTCGACGGCGATCACTGCCCGCGGCAGATGCGGCGGCAACTCGGCCAGTTCCACCGTGTCGCCGTAGCGGTCGCCGAAGGACGCGATCTGGCTTCCGTCGGTGGCCAGCAGCGTCACGTTGGGTCGCCGCGTCATGCGCTCGATGCTGCCGATCTCGGGGAGGTCGTAAGCGTAGTAGGCGACCAGCCCGACGACCGCGATCAGACCCCAGACGCAAAGAGTGCCGCCCCAGATCAGCGCCCGGCGCAGCCACAGTCCCCGTTGCGCGCCGCCACCCCGCCTCTTGCGATGGCCGGTGTCTGCGTCGCTCCCGGCGGAGAGCTTGCGCGGGCGGCCGCCCTTTCGAGTCGTGCTTCCGCTGCCGGCAGCCGGTCTGCGCGCGTTCCGCTTCGACATGTTTCGAGCTTCTAGCGGATTCGCCGGGGCTTCGCCAGGGACCGCCCTGTGACCGCTGACCGCTCAGACGTCGAGGTTGGCGACCTGCAGCGCGTTGTTCTGGATGAACTCCCGGCGCGGCTCCACGACGTCGCCCATCAGAGTCGAGAAGATGTCCTCGGCGTCGTCGCTGTGCTTGACTTCCACGCGCAGCAGCATGCGCATGTTGGGGTCCATGGTGGTTTCCCAAAGCTGGTCCGGATTCATTTCGCCCAGACCCTTGTAGCGGTTGATCGTGATGCCGCGCCGGCCGAGCTCGAACACCGCCTCGGCGAGCGCGGTCGGCCCCGTGATGCGAAAGCTCTTGTCCTTGCTCTGCAGCGTCGAGTGCTGCAGGTAAACCTCGTACAGCCGGTCGGCCATTTCGTGCAGGCGCCGGGCCTCGCTCGATCGCAGCAGGGGCCCGTCGAGCACGCGCCGCTCGGTGACGCCGCGCAACGTGCGCGCGAACTGCAGTCCACCGTCCGCCGCCACCTCGCCGCGCCAGCCGCGCTCGGTCTCGAAGGCGAGTGCGTCGAGGCGCTTGGCGATGTAGGCGGCGGCTTCGGCGGCGCGTTGCCCGTCGGCCAGGATCTCGGGATCGAGAGCGCCGGGAATCGCCGCCTGCTCGACCACGTCGACCGAGCCGACCTTCTGGATCAACTGCTGCATCAGGTGGCGGGCGCGTACCGCCTCGTCGGTCAGGGCGCGCAGGTCCGGCCCGGCGACCTGGGTTCCGTCCGCCAGGTTCAGTACCGCGCCCTTCAGCCCGTTCTCGATCAGATAGGCCTCCATCTCGCGCTCGCCCTTGAGGTAGGTCAGGGAGTCGCCACGCTTGGCGCGAAACAGCGGCGGCTGCGCGATGAAGAGGTGACCGCGCTCGATGATCTCGGGCATCTGGCGGTAGAAAAAGGTCAGCAACAGCGTGCGAATGTGACTCCCGTCGACGTCGGCATCGGTCATGATGATGATCTTGTGATAGCGCAGCTTGGAGATGTCGAACTCCTCGCGGCCGATGCCGGTTCCAAGCGCGGTAATGAGCGTGCCGATCTCGGCCGAGCTCAGCATCTTGTCGAAGCGCGCGCGCTCGACGTTGAGGATCTTGCCCTTGATCGGCAGGATCGCCTGGAAGCGTCGGTCGCGGCCCTGCTTGGCAGACCCGCCTGCCGAATCGCCC
>CAZDBC010000276.1:0-5236 GCA_964503295.1 uncultured Kiloniellaceae bacterium
GATTCCGAGGACCGATCCCCGCCGCCGCGTCCGGGCAACAACCCGACCCTATCTGGGGCGCTTTGCGTGCCGCCTGCGTCGCTGGATCACTGCACCTGACCAAAAAGGAGAGCACCGCTCGAGAAATCCTTTGCGCGGCAGGGAAAGGGTGGCGGCCACAGTCTTGCCGCATATAATGAGGACGCTTGGTCGATGCACAAGTTTCGAGTGAGGACGTCGGTTTTGTCAGCAGAATCATGGTTAATGACGGGCGCGGCCGGCGGCCGCGCCGCGCGCGGTCTTGCGCTGGCTCTGGGGCTGGCGCTTATCACGATGTCCGGGGCCGAGGCGCAGGAGCCGCGGCGCCTGGGCGATTTCGGCGACTGGAGCGCCTTCAAGTCCGAGGAGGCCAGCGGTCCGGTCTGCTACATGGCCAGCCAGCCCAAGAAGGACGAGGGCGACTACGAGCGGCGCGGCGAGATCTACGCCCTGGTCACGCACCGGCCGCAGGAAGACCGGCGCGACGAGGTCAGCTTCGTGGCCGGCTACCAGTACAAGGAGAACAGCTGGGTCGACGTGACCATCGGCAACGAGAAGGCCAAGTTCTTCACGCAAGGGGACGGCGCCTGGGCGGCCGATTCCGAGACCGACAAGCGCATGGTGGAGGCCATGATCAAGGGGCGGACCATGATCGTGGAGGGCACCTCCTCGCGCGGCACCCTGACCAAGGACACCTACTCGCTGATCGGCTTCACCAAGGCCTACGAGGCGATCTCGGAAGCCTGCGGCGTGGCCTCCTAGCGGCGGCCGCGAGAGACGCCCGCGCGCGGCCGTTGCCCCTCGGCCCGCCAGGGCCTATCTAGGGGCCACCATGTCGCATCTCGCTCACAGTGCCGTCTTCGCGGCGCCGCCGGCCGAAGCCGACGGCCGCAAGGCCCTGGTCGGCCTCAGCCGCGAGGAGCTGGCGGCGGAAGTCCAGGCGCTGGGCGCGCCGGCCTTCCGCGCCAAGCAGCTCTGGCACTGGATCTATAACCGCGGCGCCACCGACTTCGCGGCCATGACCTCGCTCGGCAAGGACTTCCGGGCGCGTCTGGCCGAACGCTACCGGGTCGGCCGGCCCGAGGTCGCCCTTGACCGGACCTCGCGCGACGGCACCCGCAAGTGGCTGCTGCGCTTCTCCGACGGCCAGCAGGTCGAGACGGTGCACATTCCCGAATCGGACCGCGGTGCGCTCTGCGTCTCCAGCCAGGTCGGCTGCACCCTGACCTGCCGCTTCTGCCACACCGGCACCCAGCGGCTGGTGCGCAACCTTTCGGCCGGCGAGATCGTCGGGCAGGTCATGCTGGCGCGCGACGCGCTCGGCGAATGGCCGGCGCCGGCAGAGGGGCGCAGGCTGACCAACATCGTCATGATGGGCATGGGCGAGCCGCTCTACAATTACGAGAACGTCGCCAAGGCGCTGAGCATCGTGATGGACGGCGAGGGCATCGCCATCTCCAAGCGCAAGATCACCCTCTCGACCTCGGGCGTGGTGCCGGCCATGCGGCGCTGCGGCGCCGAGCTCGGCGTCAACCTCGCGGTCTCGCTGCACGCGGTCACCGACGAGCTGCGCGACCGCATCATGCCGATCAACAAGAAGTACCCGCTGGCTGAGCTGCTCGACGCCTGCCGCAGCTATCCCGGCACCAGCAACGCCCGGCGCATCACCTTCGAATACGTCATGCTCAAGGGCGTGAACGACAGCCCGGCCGAGGCGCGCGCGCTGGTGCGCCTGCTGCGCGGCATTCCGGCCAAGGTCAACCTGATCCCCTTCAATCCCTGGCCCGGCTCGGGCTTCGAGTGCTCCGACCGGCGCACGATCGAGGCCTTCGCCGACATCCTGAGCGCAGCCCAGCTCTCGGCGCCGGTGCGCGCGACCCGCGGCGACGACATCCTGGCCGCCTGCGGCCAGCTGCGTTCGGAATCGGAGCGGACGCGCAAATCGGCGCGCGGGCCCCTGGAGGGAACGCTGGCCGAACGCGCCGGCCTCGGCACCCCGGGCGAGGCGCCGGCCTGATCGCCGGCGCCTGCCGGCCGCGTCGGCAGCCTTGTCCTCGCAAAACCTGCCGCTATAGTCCCGCCGTCCTCGCGCGGGGCTCCGTCCCTCGCGCCGTCCAGCGCTTCAGCAAGGCAGGCCTGCCATGTCCGACGTCAAGAAAGTCGTGCTCGCCTATTCGGGCGGGCTGGATACCTCGGTCATCCTCAAGTGGCTGCAGACCACCTACGGCTGCGAGGTGGTCACCTTCACCGCCGACCTCGGCCAGGGCGAGGAGCTGGAACCGGCACGGCGCAAGGCGGAGATGCTCGGCATCAAGCCGGAGAACATCTACGTCGAGGACCTGCGCGAGACCTTCGTGCGCGACTACGTCTTTCCGATGTTCCGCGCCAACGCGCTCTACGAGGGCTGCTATCTGCTCGGCACCTCGATCGCCCGGCCGCTGATCGCCAAGCGCCAGATCGAGATCGCCGCCGAGACAGGCGCCGACGCGGTCGCCCACGGCGCGACCGGCAAGGGCAACGACCAGGTCCGCTTCGAGCTCGGCTACTACGCGCTCAACCCGGACATCAAGGTGATCGCGCCCTGGCGCGAGTGGGACCTGACCAGCCGGACGAAGCTGCTCGACTTCGCGGAAAGGCACCAGATCCCGATCGCCAAGGACAAGCGCGGCGAGGCGCCCTTTTCGGTCGACGCCAACCTGCTGCACATCTCGGCCGAGGGCAAGGTGCTGGAGGACCCCTGGGTCGAGGCCGAGGAGTATGTCTATTCGCGCAGCGTCAGCCCCGAAGAGGCACCCGACACGCCGCAGTACGTCGAGATCGACTTCGAGGGCGGCGACCCGGTCGCCGTCGACGGCACGCGGCTGTCGCCGGCGGCCCTCTTGACCCGGCTCAACGAGCTCGGCGGCAGGCACGGCATCGGCCGGCTCGACCTGCTGGAGAACCGCTTCGTCGGCATGAAGAGCCGCGGCATCTACGAGACGCCGGGCGGCACCATCCTGCACGTCGCCCATCGTGGCATCGAGCAGGCGACCCTCGACCGCGGCGCCATGCACCTGAAGGACGAGCTCATGCCGCGCTATGCCGAGCTGGTCTACAACGGCTTCTGGTTCGCGCCCGAGCGCGAGATGCTGCAGGCCCTGATCGACAAGAGCCAGGAGCGGGTGACCGGCACGGTGCGGCTCAAGCTCTACAAGGGCAGCGCGACGCTGGTCGGGCGCAAGAGCCCGCACTCGCTCTATTCGCTGGCCCACGTCACCTTCGAGGAGGACAGCGTCTACGACCAGCGCGACGCCGAGGGCTTCATCAAGCTGAACGCCCTGCGCCTGCGCCTCCTGAAGCGCCAGCAGGCGGGCTAGACGCCGCCGGCCTCACGGCGCGACGTCGAGCGCCAGCAGGCTGCGCGCGCTGCCCGCGGCGCCGGTGACCTCGAGGTAGGTGACGTAGGTGCCCGTACCCCAGTTCGCGGCGACCGGCCGCACGGCCATGCGGTAGACGCCGTTCGGCAACTCCGAGAAGCAGTTCGGGCAGACCGTCGCGTCGACGATGGCCAGGCCGACGCCCGAGGGATTGAAGACGTCGCTCAGGTCGAAGGCGCTTTGGGCCAGCCCGCCGACGGGGGTGCCGTTGTTCGCCCTGACATGGACGAAGACCGCGACGATCGAGTCGTTGCCGACCGCCGCCGGGACCAGCGAGCCGGTGCCGCCGCACATGATGGCGCCGGCCAGCGCGCAATGGTCGACATCGATCACGACCTCCAGGTTGCGGCCGGGAAAGAGCAGCGTTTCGGCGCGCGCCCCGGCGAACGACAATGCCGAGACTGCCACGGCGAGGGCCAGGGCAAGGGAGAGGCGGGGCATGACGGGAAACCTCCGTGGTAAGTTGGATCGAAACGACCACCGAAGACACCCGCTCTTAGACCGTTTGCCCGTGCGCAGGGTGTGACCTTCGTCACGCTTCATACGTCACGCTTCACGCCGACCTCTCGCGGCCAAGGCGATATGGGCCGGGGCCGCGAAGGCGACGCGGCCGTCGGCGCCGACGAAGCGCTGCAGTTCCTGCCGGGCCGCGCGCCGCAGGCGCTCGTACTCGCCATCGTCGATGAGGTCGGCAAGCGTCCAGCCCTTTACGTCGGTATGGATCCAGGCATCGAGGGAGGGGAAGCGCGCGGTGCCCTCGAGGGTCTCGATCAGCGGCTCCGAGAGCCCGGCGTCCTCGAGCAGGCGCCGCAAGCGCCCGCGGTCGCCCAGCGTGAAGGGCGCGCGCAAGGCATCGGCGACCGTCGTGCCGAACAGGCGTTCCAGGAGGGCGGTCATGGCGGCATAGCCGGGCGTCGTCCGGAGCTCGCCCCACACCGCCACCGCCAGCCGGCCGCCCGGCCGCAGCACGCGCCACATCTCGCGCAGCGCGGCACTGCGGTTCTCGAAGAACATCAGTCCGAAGTTGCACAGCACGGCATCGAAGGACTCGTCGGGAAAGGGCAGGGCCTCCGCGGTGCCGTTTTGCCACGCGATGCCGGGCGCCGCGCCACGCGCGACGGCGAGCATGCCCTCGTTGCAGTCGAGGCCAACGACGCAGCCCTCCGGTCTCACGCGCCGTTGCGCTTCGCGGGTCAAGACCCCGGTGCCGCAGGCGACGTCGAGCACTTGGTCTCCGGGCTTCAAACCGGCCGCCTTGGCGACCGGCCCGGCCCAGGCGCCGAAGAGCGCGGGAACGAAAAAGCTCTCGTAGATTTCGGCGGCGGTGCCGCTGACCTGGCTTTTTCGGGCGGTGTCCATGGCGATACTCCTGTGACGCGGCGAAGACGATCCGACGTCGAGGTTCGCGCCCGAGACAACGGCCGAATAGTCCACAAACTGTAGTTCACGCGCCGGACCGGGCTGGCTACTGTGGCTCTTGAAGTGGAACCGGCCGATGAAGCGCTACGGACAATTCTGTCCCGTCGCCAAGGCGGCAGAACTTTTCTGCGAACGCTGGACGCCGCTGATCATCCGCGATCTGGCGGCCGGGGCGACGCGGTTCTCGGAACTGCAGCGCGGCGTGCCGTTGATGTCGCCGACCCTCCTGTCGCGCCGGCTCAAGCAGCTCGAGGCCGAGGCGATCGTCGAGCGCCGGGCGGCGCCCGGCGGCAGGGGATCGACCTACCACCTCACCGCGGCCGGTCGCGAGTTCGTGCCGCTGGTCGAGAGCCTGGCGGTCTGGGGGCAGCGCTGGGCGCGGC
>CAZDBC010000277.1:0-5225 GCA_964503295.1 uncultured Kiloniellaceae bacterium
GCCGGTGCGCACGGAGACGCTGGAGCGCTTCCGCAAGGGCGAGGTCCGCTTGCTCGTCTGCTCCGATGTGGCCGCGCGCGGCCTGGACATCCCCGTCGTCTCGCATGTCTTCAACTTCGACGTGCCGATCAATTCCGAAGACTACATCCACCGCATCGGCCGCACAGGCCGGGCCGGCCGGGCCGGCGCCGCCTACATGATCGCCGTGCCCGGGGATGCCAAGTTCCTTGCCAACGTCGAGCAGATGCTGGGCAAGGCGATACCGATCACCACTTTAGACGCGCGCGACGACTGGAGCGAGGCCGAGGCCACGGAAGAGAGTGAGGCACGGCCGCGCGGCCGGCGCGGTGGCCAGCGCAAAGCCGGCGAGCGCCGCGGCGACCGCACGCGCGGCACAGCGCAAGAGTCGAAGCCCGGCTCCAAGCGCAAGCGCGACGAGACCGTCGCTGCCGGGGCATCCGCAAGGCACGATGACGAGCCGATCGCGAGCAAGACAGCGGACGACGACGACGAATTCGAAGCCGAGCTCGAGCCCGAGGTGGCCGAGAGCGATCACGCGGACGGCGATGCGATGCACGGCGGCCGGGTGCACGCTTCCAAGAAAGGACGCTCACGCGGAACGGCTGCCAACAACGACGACACGCCGTTCGGCGACCACACGCCGGCCTTCTTGCTGCGCCCGGCCAAGGTGGCCTGAACTCCCGGCGCCTTCCGTCCCGGAGAACCGGAAACCGGGGGACCGGAAAAGAGGACGCGTCGATCCCCCTCGGCGCGTCATCTGTTCCAGGGTGCTCCGATCAGCTAACATCGGTCCGGCCGGGTAGCCGCGGGAACGATGCGATGCAGACCATCTTCGTCATGATCAAATGCGAGCTGGGGCAGGCCTACCGGGTCGCCGACGAGCTGGTGCAGGATGTCGAGCAGGTCTCGGAGGTCCACTCGATATCTGGACAGTACGACCTTCTCATCAAATGCTACCTGCCCCAGGACAGCGACATCGGACACTTCGTGACCGAACGCCTGCAGACCCTGCCGGGCATCAAGGACACCTTCACCTTGATCGCGTTCAAGGCCTTCGCGTAACGGAGCGTTCGCGCGGCCCGAACAGGAACCAGAGGATCAGGCCGAGCAGCGGGAAGATCAGGATGACGACGATCCAGATTGCCTTGCCGCCGGTCGAGGCTCCGCTCTGGAAGGTCTGGATGATCGCGTAGACGTCGCCGATCAGGATCAGCAGGCCGATCAGGCCGATCTCGAGCCCCATCATGCCCAGGCTTCCTCGTAGAGGGCGACGATCTCCTCGGCCGTGGGGACGCGCGGATTGTTGGCCGGAGAGCCGCTGGCCAAGGCCTGTTCGGCCATAGTCGGCAAGAGTTCCCGGTAGCGCTTCTCGTCGATGCCATAGTCCTTGGGGCTGGGCACCTCGAGATCGCTGTTGAGCTGGCGCATCTCCTCCAGAAGCGCGGCGACCGCCGCCTGATCCCCGACCGAATCGTCGCACAGGCCCATGGCGCGAGCGCAGTCGGCATAGCGCGGCAGCGCGGCCTCGGCCGAGAAACTGGTGACCGTCGGCAGCAGCATGGCATTGGACAGGCCATGCGGCACGTGAAAGAAGGCGCCGATCGGCCGGCTCATGCCGTGTACCAGGGCGACGCTGGAATTGGAGAAGGCGAGTCCCGCCTGGGTCGCGGCGAGCATCATCTCCTCGCGCGCTTCGGGGTTGTCGGGCTCGCGGCAGGCGGTCCGCAGGTGTTTTGCGATGCGGCCCATGGCGATCAGGGCGAAACCGTCGGTGACCTTGTTGGCCTTCTTGCTGACGTAGGCCTCGATGGCGTGGGTCAGGCTGTCGATGCCGGTGTCGGCGGTGGTCCGGAAGGGCACGGTGAAGGTGAGTTCGTAGTCCACGATGGCCGCAGCCGGAAGCGCGCACAGCCCCATGATCAGCATCTTTTCGTCGGTCTCGGTGTCGGTGATCACCGTGAAACGGGTGCACTCAGAGCCGGTGCCCGCGGTGGTCGGAACGGCGATAACCGGCAGGCCTTGCCGATCCGCGCCGAACGGCACCTTGTACTCGCGCATCTTGCCGCCGTAGGCCTGCAGAATCGCCATGGCCTTGGCGGTGTCGATCGGGCTGCCGCCGCCGAGCGCGACAAGGCAGTCGAAGTCACCTTGAGCGAGAACCTGGAGGCCGGCCTCGACGACATCGGTGGTTGGGTCCGGGACGGTATCGGAAAAGACCGCGCTCGCGATGCCGGCCTCGGCAAGCAGCGCCATCAATTCCTCGACCTTGCCGATCTTGACCATCACCGGGTCGGAGACGATCAGCGGCCGTGCCAGACCGAGCCCTTGGAGCAGAGCCGGGAGCCGTTTGCGGGCCCCGCCGCCGATTACGATCTGACGTGGTGTTTGAATGTTGACAATCATGCATCCTCCCCGGGTAGCGTGGCATCGGTCGCCCGCCGTTTCGGCGAGAGCATAGCAAAGCTCCCGGATGCTGTCCGCAGACAGTGGCGTCGCGGCCCTGGACCCATCACCGCCCGACTCCCCGGCCGTGCCATGCCCGTCCTGCTCTACGCGCTCTTCTACGGCGGGATCTTTCTCGCGCTGGGCATCTATCTCCCGTTCTGGCCGGTGTGGCTCGAATCGCGCGGTCTCGATGCAGCCGAGATCGGCCTCGTTCTCGCCCTGCCGGCATGGATAAAGGTGGTCTCGACCCCGGCGATCGCGCAGATCGCCGACCGCAGCGGCCGTGCGAAGCGGGTGCTGACGCTTTGTGCCGCATCGGCCATCGCCGGTTTTGCCGCCTTCATGCTGGCCGGGGGTTTCTGGTCGATCGTCGCGCTTACGGTCCTGGTGTCCGTGCCGTTCATGGCCATGGTTCCGCTGGCCGACAGCCTCACGCTGCGCGCCGTCTACCGCCTGGATCTCGACTATGGGCGCATTCGCCTATGGGGCTCCCTGACCTTCCTTTTCGCAACGGTCGGAGGCGGTTACGTAATCAGCCACGCCGGCACCGAGCCGGTGCTGGGCCTGATCCTGGCCGCCCTCGGCGCGACCCTTGTCACCACACTGTTCCTGCCGGCGCCGGCCGCGGGCGGCGCACGCGCCACGGCGGGGCGTCACTGGCGCCGCCTGGCGACCCGGCCCTTCCTGCTGTTTCTGGCGGCGGCCTGCCTGCTGCAGGCGAGCCACGCCGTCTACTACGGCTTCTCCGCTCTCCACTGGCGCGCAAACGGTCTCGACGAGACGACCATCGGTCTGCTGTGGGCCGAAGGCGTGATCGCCGAGATCGTCCTGTTCGCGCTCAGCCGGCGCCTGACCCTGCGCTGGCCGCCGGCGGCATGGCTGGCCCTGGCCGGGCTCGGCGGCCTGCTGCGCTGGAGCGTGCTGGCGGAAACGGCCGCGCTCCATCCCCTCATCGCGGCGCAACTTCTCCATGCCCTGACCTTCGGCGCCGCCCATCTCGGCGCCATGCACTTCATCGCCCGCAATGCCCCCGCCGGCCTCGAGGCTTCCGCCCAGAGCCTCTACGCCGCGGTCGGCGGCGGCCTCGCCATGGGGCTGGCCTCGCTCGCCTCGGGCGCGCTTTACGGGCAGTTCGCGGGCGGTGCCTTCCTGGCGATGGCCGGTCTGAGCGCTTGCGGGCTGGCGGCGGCCCTGGCACTCCTGCGCCAGAGCGGGCAAGCAAATCGGAGCGCCGGCACCGATGAATCGGCGGCGGGAGGGCCCGAGGCCGGAAGCGCCGAGTAACCCCAGGCAAATTGGGCTTGAATCCTTCGGCCGATCATATATTTAAATCCTTACCGGATTAATCCGAATTGGATGACGTGATGCTACGACTGAATCGTCTGACGGACTATGGGATCGTGGTGCTGGCGCAGATGGCGTCGGCGCCGGGCGCGCAGCGCAGCGCCCAGCAGATCGCCCACGATACCGCGGTTCCGCTGCCCACCGTGGCCAAGCTGCTCAACGCGCTGGCACGGGCCGGCATCGTCGTCTCGGCGCGCGGCGCAAGCGGCGGGTACGGTCTGGCCCGCGCGGCGGGTGAGATCACCATCGCCGAGGTCGTCCAGGCTCTGGAGGGGCCGATCGCGCTGACCGCCTGTGTCGACGGTTCGTCGGACAGTTGCGATGTCGAATCGCTCTGTCCCATGCGGGGCAATTGGGAGCAGGTCAACCACGCCATCCGCAAGGCGCTGCAGGAGGTGACGCTGGCCGATATGAGCCTGGTGCCGCTGCCCTTCGCGGCGGACGGCGGCGAGGCGCGCGCGCTGCGTCCCCGTACGACCGCAACCGCTTAGAACTCAACGTTCCAGAAGGGCTGGAGCAGAAGGGCTCAGCAGCCCAGCAGGAGAAGGACCGAATGGCCGCCATAGCAGAAACCCTCGATCAGGTCCGCCAGGTCACCGAGCAGAAGTACAAGTACGGCTTCTTCACGGATATCGAGGCGGAGACCGCGCCCAAGGGCCTCAGCGAGGACACCATCCGCTTTATCTCCGCGAAGAAGAACGAGCCGGCATGGCTGCTGGAATGGCGCCTCAAGTCCTATCGCCACTGGCTCAACATGCCCGAGCCAAGCTGGGCCAAGGTCAAGTTCCCACCGATCGACTATCAGGACGCCTACTACTACTCGGCGCCGAAGTCGAAGGACGACGGGCCGAAGAGTCTCGACGAGGTCGACCCGGAGTTGCTGGCGACCTACGAGAAGCTCGGCATCCCGCTGCGTGAGCAGGAGATGCTGGCGGGGGTCGCCGTCGACGCCGTGTTCGACTCGGTCTCGGTCGCGACCACCTTCAAGAAGAAGCTGGAAGAGGTCGGGGTCATCTTCTGCTCGATTTCCGAGGCGGTGCAAAACCATCCCGAGCTCGTCCGGAAGTATCTCGGCTCTGTCGTGCCCTATGGCGACAACAAGCACGCCTGCCTCAACTCGGCGGTGTTCACCGACGGCTCCTTCGTCTACATCCCGAAGGGCGTGCGCTGCCCCATGGAGCTGTCGACCTACTTCCGCATCAATGCCGCCAACACCGGGCAGTTCGAGCGGACGCTGATCATCGCAGACGAAGGGTCTTACGTCAGCTATCTGGAAGGCTGCACGGCGCCGATGCGCGACGAGCACCAGCTGCACGCCGCGGTGGTCGAGCTGATCGCGCTCGACGATGCGGAGATCAAGTACTCGACCGTGCAGAACTGGTATCCGGGCGACGAGGAGGGCAAGGGCGGCATCT
>CAZDBC010000278.1:0-5216 GCA_964503295.1 uncultured Kiloniellaceae bacterium
GCCGCCGGCGGCTTCGCCGGGGTCAAGATCGTCGGCGACTACGTCGACAACTACAAGAAGGGCCTGCCCTCGGAGATGGCCCTGCTCAATCTCTTCGATCCGAAGACGGGAATGCCGCGCGCGCTGCTCGATGCGACCGCGATCACCGAGATGCGCACCGGCGCGATCACCGCCCTCGGCGCGAAGTACCTGGCCCGGCGCGACAGCCGCGTGCTCGGCCACGTCGGCGCGCGCGGCACGGCCTACTGGAACGTTCGCCTGCTCGATCACCTGTTCGATCTGGAGGAGATCCGCGTCCACTCGCGCCGGCCGGAGAGCCGCGAGGGTTTCGCCGCGCGCCTGAGCGCCGACCTCGGCCGCGAGGTGCGCGCCGTCGACAACTGGCAGGACTGCCTCGAGGGCGCCGACATCCAGGTCGAGGCCTCGCGCCTCCTCGAACCGACGCCGCTGTTCAGGACCGAATGGGTCAGGCCCGGCAACTACGTCGTGCCCTACGGCACCATGAGCGCGGTCGAGCTCTCGCTGACCGACGTCATGGACAAGGTCCTGGTCGACGACTGGGGCCAGTGCAAGACCGGCAAGCTGGGTGCCCTGCGCGCCCATGTCGAAAGCGGCAAGCTGAGCGAGGCGACGCTCCACGCCGAGCTCTGCGAGGTGGTGGTCGAAAAGAAGCCGGGCCGCGAGCGCGACGAGGAAACCATCCTGTTCTGGCACCGCGGCCTGTCGCTGTCCGACATCGCGCTGGGCGCCGCCATGCTCGCCAAGGCCCAGAGTATGGGCATCGGGCAGACGCTGCCTTACGCCTGACAGCGAAGCGAAACCGCTTCGGCCGGGGTTTTCGAGCCCAAACCTCTTGACGCATACGGCGGCGCCGTGTATTTAGCCAACTGGTTATTTAACATATTAGCTAACTATAATGCCCGACGGACGGGCTTGACAGGCCCGTTGCGGTCTTGTATTTAACCGATCGGCTATTTAACGAATGAGCTAAATACTGTGTCCGACCGCCTGAGCCAGACCTTCGCCGCCCTCGCCGACCCCACCCGCCGGGCAATCCTGGCGCGTCTCGCTGTCGGCGAGGCGACGGTCGGCGAACTGGCCGAGCCCTTCGACATGAGCCTGCCGGCGGTTTCCAAGCATCTGAAGGTGCTGGAGCGGGCCGGCCTGATCACCCGCGGTCGCCACGCCCAATGGCGGCCCTGCCGGATCGAGGCGACGCCGCTCAAGGACGCGGCCGACTGGCTGGAGCACTACCGCGTCTTCTGGGAGGCGAGCTTCGACCGCCTGGATGCCTACCTCGACAAATTGCAGATGAAGGGAAAGCCCCATGGCCGAGACAACTGACGCCGCCGTCGCGCCGGGGCGGCAGGACGAGCGGGTCCTGGTCGTCACCCGCCTGCTCGATGCGCCGCGAGCGCTCGTGTTCAAGGCCTGGACGCAGCCGGAGCATCTGGCGCGCTGGTGGGGGCCGCAAGGCTTCTCCCTGCCGTCCTGCGAGCTCGACCCGAGGCCGGGCGGGACCTACCGCTTTGTCATGCGTTCGCCCGAAGGCAGCGAACACCGGGTCGCCGGGACCTATCGGGAGGTGGTCGAGCCTGAGCGTCTGGTCTTCACCTGGTCCTGGCTCGACGAGGACGACAGGCCAAAGCACGAGACTCTGGTCACCGTGACCTTCGCGGAGGAGGGCGCGCAGACCCGCATGACGCTGCACCAGGCGGTCTTCGAATCGGTCACGGCGCGGGATTCGCACAGGGGCGGCTGGACCGGCTCCTTCGACCGTTTGGCCGAATTCGTGATGACTCTGTGATACGCGGCCGCTGCGGCAGTGTGCCGAGCAGACGCGATGGCGAAGGCAATCAAGGGGAGATGAGGGATGCCTGATGACGTAAAGGCGGTGGTTCCGCACCTCGTGGTCGACGACGCCGCGGCGGCGCTCGAGTTCTACAAGAAAGGGCTCGGCGCCGAGGAGGTCATGCGCCTGCCGGCCGAGGACGGCAGGCGTCTGATGCACGCCGAGATCAGGATCGGGCAGGCCCTTGCCTTCGTGCGCGACGACTTCCCCGAGCGCTGCACCAACAGCGCGGTCGGGTCGGCCAAGAGGATCGGCGGCACGCCGGTGACCCTGCACCTCGAGGTGGCCGACTGCGATGCGGCGGTCGCGCGCGCCGCGGCGGCCGGCGCAATGGTGACGCTGGCCCCGATGGACGCCTTCTGGGGCGCGCGCTACGGCCAGATCATGGATCCCTTCGGCCATTCCTGGAGCTTCGCGCATCCGCTGCCGGAGGGCGAGGAGACGGTCAAGGACAGGTCCCATGAACCCGCGTGAGGTTACCTCCCGAGAGGTCTGGCTGGCGGCGCGCACGGCGCTGCTCGCCAAGGAGAAGGAACTGACCCGCCTGCGTGACGAGCTTTGCGCCGCGCGGCGGGCGCTGCCCTGGGTCGCCGTCGAGAAACCCTACGTCTTTCAGGGACCAGGCGGCGAGGTGGCGCTGTCCGATCTGTTCGACGGGCGCGGCCAGCTTCTGGTGCAGCACTTCATGCTGGCGCCCGGCTGGGCGGAGGGTTGCGTTGGCTGCTCCTTCATGGCTGACCACGTCGATGCCGCGCGCCGGCATTTCGAGCAGGCCGACCTTTCCTTCGCCGCGGTCTCGCGTGCGCCGCTGGCCGAGATCGAGTCCTTCAAGCGGCGCATGGGCTGGGACTTCGCCTGGGTGTCCTCCCATGGCAGCGACTTCAACTACGACTTCGGCGTCTCATTCAGCGAGGAGGAGCTGGCGCGCGGCGCGGCCAACTACAACTACCGGGTCATCGACCCGGGCATCGAGGAACTGCACGGTGTCAGCGTCATCGCGCGCGACGACGAGGGCCGCGTCTTTCACAGCTACTCGACCTACGCGCGCGGCGCGGAGAGCCTGATCGGCGCCTTCGCCTTCCTGGACCTTGCGCCCAAGGGCCGCAACGAGACCGGGGTCATGAATTGGGTGCGCCACCACGACCGCTATGGTGTGGACACCGAGCCGAACTGCCACTCGGCGGCATAGACGGCAGAGTAGACGGGCGAGATGGGCGGTCGCACCGCCAGGTAGTGGGCAAGCGGCGCTAAGCGGGCAGTATAGGCGCCCCGCACCGCTTCAGCAGGCTGCCGTCGATCAGCAGTGTCTCGCACAGTGCCTCGACCTCGGCCCCGAGCGGGCGGTCGTCGTCGAGCGCTGGCACGATGTCACGGATCGCGGCCAGGGCGGCCGCGGGCGCGCTCGCGAGCCGCGCGGGCGCGCGCAGTTCGACCGTCTGGGCCGCGACCGTCAGCTCGATCGCCAGGATCAGGCGCAGGCGCCAGACCGCCTCCGCGGCTTTCTTGGCGGCGAGCGGTGCGTTGGTGATGTCGTCCTCGACCCCGTCGGCCGACCAGCGCAGGTCGGGCACCGCCGGCTGCGCCGCGTGGCGGATCTCCTGGAGCAGCGCTTCGGCGACCTTGAGCAGCGGGGCGAGGCCCGAGTGCCCGGCACCGCGCGGCGACAACGCGTCGGGCAGGCCGGTGAAGCGCCCGGTCAGCAGCTTGGCCGCGCGCGCGACCGACAGCGCGGCGACCTGCGCCAGCGCCTGGCTCAGGGCGTCCAGCGCGAGCGCGAGCGCGGGGGTGTGGAAGTTGCCGCTCGAGAGAATCTCGCCGTCGTCGATCAGCACCAGCGGGTTGTCGCCGGCGCCGTTGATCTCGGCCTCGAGCGCCGGCGCCAGGAAGCGCAAGGCGGCGAGCAGGCTGCCGTGCACGGCGGCGACGGCGCGCAGGCTGACCGGGTCCTGCAGGCGCCGTGCCGCGCCCGGCGCGGGCAGCTCGCCGTCCGCGAGCAGGGCGCGCAGATGGGCTGCGGACTCGACCTGGCCGGGCGCCGGCCGGGCCGCGGCGATGCGCGGATCGAAGGGCGTCAGGTTGGCGCGGAAGCCCTCGAAGCTGAGCGCCGCGGCGAGCTGGGCGAGGCGCCAGAGCTGGCCGGCATCATGGAGGGCGAGGCCGGCAATGCCGACCGAGACCGAGGAGGCGCTGCAGATCGCCAGCCCTTCCTTGGCGGCGAGCTCGAAGGGGGCGAGACCGGCCAGGCGCAGGGCCTCGGCGGCGGGCAGTTCGCGGCCCTCGAACTCGAGCTCGCCCTCGCCGACCAGGGCGAGGCCGACATGCGCCAGCAGGCAGAGGTCGCTGGCGCCGATCGAGCCGACCGACGGCACGCGCGGATGCAGGCCGGCGTTGAGCAGCGCGGCGAGCCGCTCGGCCAGGGCCGGCGTGACGCCCGCGCCGCCGTTGAGCAGGCCGTTGAGGCGCACTGCCAGGAGGGCGCGCACCACGTCGCGCGGCAGCGCGGGGCCGACGCCGTTGGCCCGGCCGCGCACAGTGCGCAGCGCGAAGGCGGCCAAGTCGTCGCGGTCGAGCCGGTGGGTCACCCGCGAGCCCAGCCCGGTGGTCAGGCCGTAGACCGGCTCGCCGGCGGCGAGCTTGTTTTCGACCACCGCGCGGCCGGCGATCAGGCGCTGGAGCGCCTCTGGGGCGAGCGCCACCGGCCGCATGTCGCGGGCGATCGCCGCTAGGCCGGCGACGTCGAGGTCGCGGCCGGTCAGGAGCAGCGCGACGCTCCCCTGCCCGGGGCCGGCGGCCGGCGTCGTCTGTCGGGCAAGGCTGCTCATACCCAGGGACAATGGCTGTTGGAGCCGCCGAAAGTGCGGCCTTCGGCGAAGCGCGAGAAGGCGAAAGGCTCCAGTTCCGCCACCCGGTTGTCGCCGGCCAGGACCTTGGCCACCAGTTTGCCGACGCCGGTCATCTTGAAGCCGTGGTTGGAGTCCGCGATCATGTAGGCGTTGGGCAGGATCCAGTCGAAGATCGGGACGTTGTCGGGCGTGAAGGCGCCGATGCCGCCGTTGCGCCGGTCCTTGAAGTTCCTCCGGTGGTCGCGGAAGCGCGGCATCAGGTAGCCCATGGCCGAGGTGATGTAGTCGGCGAACCAGGGTTCGGCCTGGTACTCGTCGTTGTCCCAGCCGTAGGGGTCGAGGGTCGCCTTGGGCCCGATGCGGATCGGAATCGTGCCGCCCTGAACACCCGGCCGCTCCATGCGCTCGGCGCCGTTCTTCCAGTAGACGTAGAGGTGATCGGAGATCTCCTCGCCGGTCTGTTCGTTGACCACCGGCGTGTTCATCAGCTCGACGTGCAGCACCGGCGGGTCGCGATCGGT
>CAZDBC010000279.1:0-5195 GCA_964503295.1 uncultured Kiloniellaceae bacterium
GGCGCTGCCGAGCGACAGGGAGAAGGCGCGCGCCTGGATGCGCATGGCGTCGAGCTCCGCGGCGATAAGTCCCTGGCGGTAGTCCTCGAGGTGGAGCAGCCCGAGCACCGGGATGACCAGCACGAGCACATTGAGGGCCAGAATTCGCCGCGTGAGAGGCGAGCGCCAGCCGCGCCGCTCGGCCGGCTGGATCGGGGCCTCCAGCGTGCGCTGGTCGCGATCGCCGAAGCGGCCGGCCCAGCCACCTGCCGCCTTGGGCACCGCCCGCCCCCGGACCCGCAACAGCCGAGCGAGGCGCCCGAGCAGCGAAGGGCGCGCGGCGGGTGCTGCGGATCGTGCGCGGCTGCCGTTGATATGGTCTGCGCTCATCGCCGCTCGATCATAGGCTCCGCCCGACCAGCTCGAAAGAGGACCGCCGATCCCGCCCGCCGCTCAGCCGTCGCGATAGCGGTAGCCGACTCCGTAGAGCGTCTCGATCTGGGCGAAGTCCGGGTCGACTTCCTTGAATTTCTTGCGCAGGCGCTTGATGTGGCTGTCGATCGTCCGGTCGTCGACGTAGATCGCCTCGCCGTAGGCCGTATCCATCAGCTGGTCCCGGTTCTTGACATGGCCGGGCCGCTGGGCCAGCGCGCGCAGGATCAGGAATTCCGTCACGGTGAGCGGCACCGGCCGGCCCTTCCAGGTGCACAGATGGCGCGCCGGATCGAGCATCAGGTCGCCTCGCAGAATCGGCTGCTCCGTCTCGCCGCCGGCGCCGCCTTCGAGCGCGGCGCGCTCGCGCCGGAGCAGCGAGCGGATGCGCTCGATCAGCAGGCGCTGCGAGAACGGTTTGGTGATGTAGTCGTCGGCGCCCATGCGCAGGCCCAGCACCTCGTCCACCTCCTCGTCCTTGGAGGTCAGGAAGATGATCGGCAGGTTGGACCTCTGGCGCAGGTGGCCGAGCAGTTCCATGCCGTCCATGCGCGGCATCTTGATGTCCAGGATGGCGAGGTCGACCGGGTTGGCGCTGATTCCGCGCAGTGCCTCCGCCCCGTCGTTGTAGGTGCGCACCTTGAAGCCCTCCGCTTCCAGGGCCATGGCCACCGAGGCAAGGATGTTGCGGTCGTCGTCGACCAGGGCGATCGTGTTTTGCATGACGGAACTTCCAAGGACGGTCCCGGCGCACCCGCTGCGGCGGTTCCCGTCCTGCCGGCCTGCCGCGGCGCTTTCCAGGCTGCCGCTCCGGTTCGCTGCCTAGAGCCCGACTATGGCGGTTTTGCGGCAATAAATGGCCTTCCGGCGCTATTGCCGCGGCCTGCCATGGCGCACTCTGCGTCGTCTTCGCCCGGCGCCGGCCCGACCCAATATGTGGCGTCGCCGGCGGGTCCTGCCAAGGGCGCCCGCAGGCGGGCGTTGCCGGGTCGGCGCCGATACAGTATGCCGCCGACGCAGCGCCCCGCCCGCGGGGGGCCGTCCGGGCGAAGGATCTTCAGACGACGGCGTTGGAGCCGGCAGGGCAAACGGAAGCATGAGCGGCGAGACAGTCGAAGAGGTGACCACGGACGTTGCGATCATCGGGGCCGGCCCGGTCGGTCTCTTCGCGGTCTTCGAATGCGGAATGCTGCGGATGCGCTGCCATGTCGTCGATTCCCTGGAGGCCGTCGGCGGCCAGTGCAGCGCGCTCTACCCGGAAAAGCCGATCTACGACATTCCCGGCTATCCCAAGGTCGACGCCGCGGAGCTGATCGAGAAGCTGGAGCAGCAGGCGGCGCCCTTTGCGCCGGTGTTCCATCTCGGCCAGCAGGCGACCGCCCTAACCCCGACGGCCGGCGGCCGCTGGCGCCTGGAGACCTCGGCCGGCGTCGTGATCGACTGCGCCGCGGTGGTGATCGCCGCCGGCGCGGGCGCCTTCGGGCCCAACCGCCCGCCGCTCGAAGGCCTGGAGAGCTACGAGGGGCGCAGCGTCTTCTACCTGGTGAAACGGCGCGAGGACTTCCGCGGCAAGCGGCTGGTCATCGCCGGCGGCGGGGATTCCGCCGTCGACTGGGCCCTGTCCCTGCCCGACGTCGCCGCCAAGGTCTATCTGGTCCACCGACGCGACAAGTTCCGCGCCGCACCCGAGAGCGTGGCGCGACTGCACCGGCTTGCCGACGAAGGCCGGCTCGAGCTGGTCGTGCCCTATCAGCTGGCCGGCCTCGAAGGCGAGGGGGGCCGGCTCGAGGCGGTGGTGGTCGCCACACTGGCCGGCGAGCGGCGGCGCCTCGAGGCCGACGTCCTGCTGCCCTTCTACGGCCTGGCGACCAGCCTGGGGCCGATCGCCGACTGGGGCCTGGACCTCGAGCGCGGTCACCTTGCGGTCGATCCGGCGACCGCCCAGACATCGCGGCCCGGCATCTTCGCGATCGGCGACGTCGCGACCTATCCCGGCAAGCTCAAGCTGATTCTGCAGGGCTTCGCCGAAGCCGCGGTCGCCGCCCACGCCATTCATCCGCTGGTGTTTCCGGGCGAGGCGCTGCACTTCGAGTACTCGACCACCAAAGGCATTCCCTCGGCGGCAGAATAGCGGACAGCCGCCCCGGACCGGTCACAGCCTCTACACAGTCCTCGCCCTCCGGCCCGGGGCACCTTGGTCCTCAGGTTGCGTTAGCATGGGACAGCTTTCGTCCAAAAACGTTACAGTACTTGTTACTGTACTTACGGTCAGGGAGTTTCCGATCAGCAATGGCGCAGAGAACCGCCGCCAACCAGTCCGAACCGAAGCCTGAACCGGGCCGGCGCGTGCGCGGCCTGATGCGCGCGGCGACGACCGCCGCACTCGGCACCTGCACCGACGACGGCACGCCCTACGTCTCGCTCGTGCTCTCGACCGTCGATCACGATGCCAGCCCGCTTCTGCTGCTGTCCGAGCTGGCCGAGCACACCCGCAACCTGCGCGCGAACCCCGCGGTTTCCCTACTTTATGACGGCACGGCGGGCCGTGACGACCGGCTCGCCGGCCCGCGCGCCACGGTCCAGGGACAGGCGCGCATCATCGAGGATCCGCGCTGTCTGGACCGCCTGACCGCGCGTCATCCCGATGCCGCGGTCTATCGCGATTTCAAGGACTTTCACCTGTTCCGCGTGGACATCGAGCGGGCCCACCTGGTGGCCGGCTTCGGCCGCATCGACTGGGTCGAGGCGGGCGCCGTGCGGCTGGAAACCGGCCTCGACGGCGACTTGGCCGCGCGCGAAGCCGACATCGTCCGCCACATGAACCTGGATCATGGCGATGCCGTGCAACTGCTGGCAGGGGTATTGCTCGGCCTGGACGGCCGCGACTGGCGCCTGGTCGGCGTCGATCCGGAGGGCTGCGATCTGCGTCGGGCCGGCATGCTGACGCGGCTGCCTTTCGATCGCCCGGTCGCCGACGCCGAGAGCTGTCGCGCCGCGCTGGTCGAGCTGGCCGGGCGGGCCCGCCGGCAGGCGGCCGGCGGCGTGGTCGGGACCGCCCCCTGAGCGGGGCGGCAGGGCCGCGCCGGCGGGCTTGAGCCGCCGCAGGGCGGGTGACATAAACGCCTGCCGTCGCCGCCGGGGTCGGCGCGCGGCCGGGAACGAAGGAATGAAAACGCGCAAGAAGGACAAGGGCGCGTTACAGGTCCACGGGGAGAAACTGCCTTGACCAGTCGCGGATGGGTTGCCGAAGGCGGCCTGCAACAACACAAGCTCGAAGGCTATGCCACGGCCTACTGGAATCTGACCGCGCCTTTGCTCTACGAGCACACGATCCGGCGCAACGAGGGACAGATCGCCGAAGGGGGCGCCCTGGTCGTGCGCACCGGGCAGCACACCGGCCGCTCGCCGAAGGACAAATTCATCGTCCAGGAGGCGGGCAGCCGCGACAAGATCTGGTGGGGCGATGTCAATGCCGGCATCGCCCCCGAACATTTCCGGCGCCTGCACGACAGGGTACTGGCGCATTTCCGCGGCCGCGACGTCTATGTGCAGGACCTCTACGCGGGTGCCGACCCGGCCTATCGCCTCCCGGTCCGCGTGATCAGCGAGAGCCCCTGGCACAGCCTGTTCGCGCGCAACATGTTCCTGCGACCGGCCCCCGACGAGCTGAGCGGCTTCGCACCCGGTTTCACGGTCCTCCACGCCCCCTACTGCCAGGCCGATTCCGAGACCGACGGCACCAATTCCGAGTGCTTCATCGTCATCTCCTTCGCCGAACGGCTGGTCCTGATCGGCGGCACGATCTACGCCGGGGAGATCAAGAAATCGATCTTCTCCGTCCTCAACTACCTCTTGCCGGCGCAGGACGTACTGCCCATGCACTGTTCGGCCAACATGGGGCCGGATGGCGACGTCGCCCTCTTCTTCGGGCTTTCGGGCACCGGCAAGACGACCCTTTCGGCGGACGGCAGCCGCATCCTGATCGGCGACGACGAGCACGGCTGGTCGGACCGCGGCGTGTTCAATTTCGAGGGCGGGTGCTACGCCAAGGTGATCCGCCTGTCGCCCGCGGCCGAGCCGGAGATCCACGCGACCACCCAACGCTTCGGCACGATCCTGGAGAACGTCGTGGTCGATCCCCACAGCCGTCTGCTCGATCTCGACGACGCGCGCCACACCGAGAACACGCGCGCCAGCTATCCGCTTCACTTCATTCCCAACGTCGCGCTGGACGGGACCGGCGGACAGCCGCGCAACATCGTCATGCTGACCGCCGACGCCTTCGGCGTGCTGCCGCCGATCTCGCGCCTGACCCCCGAGCAGGCCATGTACCATTTCCTGTCCGGCTACACCGCGCGCGTCGCCGGCACCGAGAAGGGCCTCGGCAAGGAGCCTTCGGCCACCTTCTCGACCTGCTTCGGCGCGCCCTTCATGCCGCGCCATCCGTCGGTCTACGCCAAGATGCTCGGGCGCAAGATCGCCGAGACGGGGGCCGAATGCTGGCTGGTCAACACCGGCTGGACGGGCGGGGCCTACGGTGTCGGCAAGCGCATGCCGATCGCCCACACCCGCGCCATGATCGCCGCCGCGCTCGATGGCCGCCTCGCCGCGGTCGGCTATACGACCCATCCCGAGTTCGGCCTGGCGATGCCGCAGTCCTGTCCGGGCGTGCCGACCGAGGTGCTCGACCCGCGCAACACCTGGGCCGACGCCGAGGCCTACGACCGCGCCGCGCGCGAGCTGACCCGGCGCTTCGCCCAGAACTTCGAGCAGTTCGCCCCCTA
>CAZDBC010000280.1:0-5159 GCA_964503295.1 uncultured Kiloniellaceae bacterium
GCGCACGGCGCGCTCGGCCGCAAGGCCGGCCTCGACCAGGCGGCGGTGACCGCCGCACTGGCGGGGCGCGCCGAGACGCCGAAGATCGCCGCGGCCCTCGCCTTCGCGCGCGCCGTGGTCGACAGGCGCGGGCTGGTCGGCGACGCCGACCTCGAGGCGGTGCGCGCGGCCGGCTGGGACGACGGCGCGATCCTGGAGATCCTCGGCAACGTCGTGCTCAACATCTTCACCAACTACCTCAACCACGTCGCCGAGACCGAGATCGACTTCCCGAAGGTTTCGACGGCCGCGGCGGCCTGAGAAAGGGCGCGCGCGTCGCACGGACGCGCCGCCCGGGCCCCGCGCGCCATCGACCCCCGCCGCGCGGGGCCCTCGCCGTCCCAGCACGCGAAAGGAGGATTGGCATGTTCGCAGATTTCACCAGCTCGCCGGACGATCTCGACCGCCTGGTCTATCTGCTCGCCTGCTATGATCGCTGGAGCGTCCACCGCGCCGGCGACGGGCGGCGCGCGGAAAGCGCCGACCGACCCGCCGCGCAGCGCCCGCCGGCCTGCGAGTGCTGAAAGGGAGCCGCACCATGCCCGCCGTCAGCGACATCGCCTTCACGCCTTCGGTCAAGGCCCAGCAGGAATGGCGCGGCTCGCGCGCCGGCTACGCCCGCATGGAGGAAAAGGGCGGCTGGCGGCGCGAGGTCGACGCCGAGCTGGCGAGCTTCCTGGCCGCGCGCGACAGCTTCTACCTGGCCACCGCCAACGCCGAAGGGCAGCCCTACATCCAGCACCGCGGCGGCCCCAAGGGCTTCCTCAAGCCGCTCGATGCGCGCCGCCTGGCCTTCGCCGACTTCGCCGGCAACCGGCAGTACATCACGCTCGGCAACCTGGACGACAACCCGCGCGCCTTCATCTTTCTGATGGACTACCAGCGCCAGACCCGGGTGAAGATCTGGGGCCGGGCGCGGGTGGTCGAGGACGACCCCGAACTGCTCGCCCGCCTCGCCGACCCGGCCTATCCGGCCAAGCTGGAGCGGGCGATCGTCTTCGAGGTCGAGGCCTGGGACCCGAACTGCCGCCAGCACATCGTGCCGCGCTACGACCTGGAGACGGTCGAGGCGGCGACGGCGACACTGCGCGCGCGCATCGCCGAGCTCGAGGCGCGGCTGGCGGCGCTGGAGGGCGAGGCGGCCGAGGAGGCGGGCAGGTGAACCGCCGCCGCCCGGCCGCCGCGCCGGTCAGGACGCTTCCTGCACCACCAGCTTATAGTCGGGCGTGTTGTTGAGCGGGCAGGAATAGACGTACTCGCCCGGCTCCAGCTCGATCTCGTAGTCGCGCGTCTCGCCGGTGGCGAGGCCGCCGCCCGAGGTCGAGGGCAGACGCGCCCGGTTGATCAGCCCGTCGCCGCGGATCCAGAAGCCGAGGTCGTAGGGCACGTTCTTGTTGGTGACACGGAAGACGTACCTGCCCGGCTCCAGGGTCAGGGTCTCGGCCTCGGCGACCCGGCGTTCGCCCGTGTCGTCGTTGATGGCGACGCAGTCGGCCTTCTCGGTCGAGCTGTAGCCGCGGTCGAGGCCTTCGGGCTCCAGGAACTGGCAGGGCACCTGGGTCAGTTCGATGACCCGGGCGTTCTCGGCCGCGCCGGCGGCCGAAGTCAGCGCGATGGCCGTGGCCAGGCCCAGCGCCCCGGCCCGGCCAAAACGAACGATCCGGTTCTGCTTCATCATGCGAATCTCTCCTTCGATGGCATCCGGCGACGCCGACCGCCCGGCGCGCCCATTTGCCCGAATGAAATGTCGCTCCGGTACGGCGCCGGCCAATCAATCCTCGCTCACGGCGCCGTGACGGCCGGCCGCGGCGCCGCGCAGGGCCGCGCGCCCCGGGCCGGCCAGGAACGAGGCCAGCGACAGCAGGGCCGCGGCCAGCATGCAGATCAGCATGGGGTAGGGCGTGCCGTCCTGCAAGCTGCCGGCGACCTGGGCGAAGAGCGCGGCAATCGCCATCTGCAGGAAGCCGCTGAGGCCCGAGGCGGTGCCGGCCGCGGCCGGATCGACGCCAAGCGCCCCGGCCTGGGAATTTGGAATCGAGAAGCCGTTGCCGAGCGCCATGAGGAGCAGCGGCACGAAGAGCAGCGGCGGCGCCCAGGAGACGAGGCTCAAAAAGAGGATGCAGGCGAGCGGCGCCAGCACGACCAGGAGACTGCCGATCAGGATCATGCGGTCGCCGCCGACCCGATGAGACAGGCGCGCCGCGGTGAAGGTCCCGATCATGAAGACCGCGGAGATCGAGACGAACCAGAAACCGTACTCGCTGGGCGGCCGCTCCATGACGTTGACCATGACGTAGGGCGCGGCCGCGGCGAAGGCGAAGAAGACCGAGAAGCCGAAAGCGCCCTGCAGGGCGTAGGCGCAGAAGGCGCGCCGGCGCAGCAGGCGGCCGAAGCCGAGCAGCATGCCCGAGACGCCCGGGTAGCTGGGCGGCGCGCTCTTGGTCTCGGCCAGGCGCGCGACCACCAGCAACAGGACCAGGACGCCGGCCAGGCCGGCGGCGGAGAAGTTGGCGCGCCAGCCGAAGACGTCGGTCAGCACGCCGCCGATCGCCGGCGCCACCATGGGCGCGACGACCATCGCCATGGTCAGGTAGGCGAGCGTGCTGGCCACCTTCTCGTGGGCGTAGACGTCGCGCACGATGGCGCGCGCCAGCACCATGCCCGAGGCGCCGCCGGCGGCCTGCACCACGCGCCCGACGATCAGGCTGTCGGCGTCGGGCGCCAGCGCGCAGACCGTGCTGCCGACCAGGAACAGCGCCAGACCGCCGAGCATGACCGGGCGCCGGCCGTAGCGGTCGGCGAGCGGCCCGTAGGCGAGCATCGAGAGCGCGATCGAGAGCATCGAGAGGCTGACCGCGAGCTGGGCGTAGCCGGCGGCGACGCCGAAGTCGGCCTGGATGATCGGCAGCGCGGGCAGGAAGACCTGCATGGCGAAGGGGCCGATCGCGGTCATGACCACGAGGGTGAAGAGAAACAGCGGCGTCGATCGCTCGGTCATGAGCACTCCGGGCGCGGACGGCGCGGGCCGCCGCGGACAGGCGCACGGGCGCGGAAGGCGCGGCCGGGCGGCGGGGTCTGTGCGGACGGCGCCAATCTAGCCGCTGGGCGGCGCGGCGCAACCGGGCGCCCGCGCGCCGCGCCTCTTTCCCAAGCGGGCACGCGCACCCATCTTTGATCGCGAGAGGTCGAGCCTTTCATGTCCGAGGGAGCACGAGAAGCATGACGAATACACTGGAGCGGGCCCTGTTCGCGGCCGGCTGTTTCTGGGGCGTCGAGGCCGCCTTCCGCCAGGTCAAGGGCGTGCGCGAGACGGCGGTCGGCTACTCCGGCGGCCATACCGACAAGCCCCACTACAAGCAGGTGTGCAGCGGCACCACCGGCCACGCCGAGACGGTCGAGGTGATCTACGATCCGGCCGAGGTGTCCTACGAGCGCCTGCTCGAGGTGTTCTGGCAGAACCACGACCCGACCCAGGTCAACCGCCAGGGCCCGGACGTCGGCACCCAGTACCGCTCGGCGATCTTCACCCTCACGCCGGAGCAGGAGCAGGCGGCCCGCGCCTCCAAGGCCGCGGAGGAGGCCTCCGGGCGGCACCGGCGGCCGATCGCCACCGAGATCACGCCGGGCGGCCCCTTCTGGCGCGCCGAGGACTACCACCAGCAGTATCTGGAAAAGCGCGGCCTCGCGACCTGCGCCATCTGAGGCGCGGCCCGCCTCATCCTTCGACAGGCTGAGGACGAGGCCGACAGGCGCCAGTCGGCCTGCGCCCTCATGTTGAGCCAGTCGAAACATGAGGGCGGGCAACTTGGTCCCGGAGCTCGCGGCCGCCCGGATCAGACCAGCGGCACCAGCGCGCGCAGGGCCGCGACCAGCGCCCAGCCGCCGGCCAGCGCGAGCAGCAGGTGGCCGCCGCGCAGCATGATCGCGGCGACCAGCCCGGCGGCCAGCCACTCGATCCAGCCGGCCTCGGCCAGCAGGGTCGCGCAGAGGGCGGCGAAGGTGGCGCCCGGCACCTGGTCGAGCACCCGGCGCAGGTAGGGGCCGGGCTCGACCCGGCGCAGCAGCCAGAAGCCGCCCCAGCGGGTCGCCAAGGTGACGCCGGCCATGCCGAAGATGGTCAAAAGGGCGAGGGTTTCCTGGGTCACGCGCGACGCTCCTTGCGTTCGAGGGACCAGGCGCCGAGCAGGCTGCCGGTCAGCGCACCGACCAGCATGGCCAGTCCCCCCGCCAGCCAGGGCTCGAGCGCCAGAGTCAGCCCAGCCGCCACCCCCCAGGGCAGCAGGCTGGCCGGGCCGCGCCAGAACGGCACGGTGAAGGCGACGAAGCAGGCGAGCGGCAGGACGTCGATCGACCAGGCGCGCGGGTCGCCGATCAGCGCGCCGCCGTAGCCGCCGAGCGCCGTGCCCGCCAGCCAGATCACATAAAGCAGCAGGCCGCCGCCCAGCAGGTGGCCGAGATCGTCCCAGCCCTGATGCAGCCGGCGCAGGGTGATCGCCCAGTTGGCGTCGGTCAGGAAGGCGAGCGACAGGAAGACCCGCGCCCGCGGCAGGCGGCGCAGCCAGGGCAGCAGCGCCGCGCCGAGCAGCATGAGGCGCGCGTTGACGGCCAGCGTCGAGCCCAGGATGGCGAGCCAGGGCAGCGGGTCCTGCCACAGGGCGAGCGCGGCGAACTGGCTGGCGCCGGCGAAGACCATGCCGCTCATGAGCAGCGCCTCGGCGGCCGCCAGTCCGCTGTCGCGGGCCAGCAGGCCGAAGACCACGCCGAACAGCAGCACCGTGATCCCGACCGGCACCAGGTCGCGCGCGCCGAGCGCCACGCCGCGGCGCGTGAAGACGAGCGCGGAACCGCCCTGCACGGCCGGGCCGTTCATCCCGGGGCCGTTCATGGAGTCGCCGTCTCGGTTCGGCGGCCGTCGAGCCAGGCGCCGACCAGGCTGCCGGCGATCGCGCCGCACAGCACCGGCAGGCCGCTCCCGAGCAGGGGCCCGGCGAGCAGGGCGACGCCGCCTGCGACCGCCCAGGGGAGCAGGCTGGCGCGGCCCTGCCAGAACGGCATCAGCAGGGCGACGAAGATGGCCAGCGGCAGCACGTCGAGCGACCAGTCGGCCGGATCGCGCACCA